>CAJQNR010000086.1 GCA_905479715.1 uncultured Sphingorhabdus sp. | reverse complement strand
TTCCAAGATCATGTGGGCAAAGTCGGTGAAGTCGCGCGGGGCCTCGGCCGCCTTGCGCTTGCCTTCAGCGGCCTCATAGGTATCGATCAACTCGTCATCCCAATCGACCGCGAGAGTGCGGTGGGGCGACAGGCTTTCCACGGTGAAGGGGCCAGCGACGCGAGTTTTCGAATTGTCTGGAAACGGCTTGTCGTACAGATACTCAAAATCCGCCTTTGCCGCGATTGAGGCATCAATCTCTTGCTGGCGTGCGATGCGGGCTTCCCAGAACTGTGTCAACGCAACCTCGGCCTCGGGTGGCCAGGGGGTGATCGGATTTGGGGGCAATGTGTCCAGGGAAAAGCTGCTCCCGCGCAGCTTATTCAACTCTGCCAAGGCGTTTTCGGCCAAGGCTGGCTTTGTCTTGGCCATCGCGGTTGCGGTGGTATGCAGGCTTTGCTGTTTTGCAGGCCATGGCGTGCCGGGCGTGCGGGGGATTTCCCATTCCATGAAGCCGTTCGCTGGGGCAGGTTCACCAGAGGGCAGCGTGATCTCGCCCGTGGCTGTGAAATCGATCAATTTTCCTGCGCGGCCGCCGGATGCGACGGCGAAGGGCTCCGCATGTCCCATCAAGGATGCGTTCAGAGCGGTCCGAGCCTCTTCGACAGCGGGCTGCATCCTGTCCCAGATCACGTCGATTTCAGCGTTCGCCGCTATGTTGCTCAACATTATGTGCGGAACTCGGTGGTAGACAAAGCCTTGGCGGATGCTGCCGAGGGTGGGCGTAGTCTTTGGCGGGGTGCGGGTGATCTCGCCTTCTTTCGCCTGGCCTTCGGGGCTGTCGGCCAAGAGGTAGTAGGGATAGCGCGCGCCCATCAGGCGGGACCGAGCGAGGGCCACGGCGACGCGGGAGGTGTCGATGGTGATCCAGCGCCGCCCCCATTGTTCGGCGACATAAGCCGTGGTGCCAGAGCCGCAGGTGGGATCGAGCACCAGATCGCCGGGGTCTGTGGTCATCAGGATGCAACGTTGGATTACTGTCGTCGGAGTTTGAACGACATAAACTTTCGGGTCTGCGCGGCTTTGAACACCGCCTATGTCATCCCATGAATTGTTGAGTGGGAATGCCGCAAAATCATCGAGGAAACGGACATAGGCAAGGCTATTGCTCGTTAGTTCGATACGACGGCAACGCAGCAGCCGATCCATGCCGAGTTCATTCGTTTTCCATCGAACGCGAATATTTGGCTTGGTTTCGACGCCATCCAATCGGACCGGAAACCAAGACGCAGCACCATCGCCCTTATCGCGACCAACGCTCTGGCTAGTCATGTTGTCTTGGCGATATACACGGGCCTCTTGGGGAACTTTTGTCAGGCCGGCCTTCTCGTCAGCAGAGACATTTCGAATCGAAAGGTCTGGCATTCGCACACGAGTGTACTTGTCCGCCCCTTCTTCGCCGACGCCTTTTGTTTTGTTCAACGTTCGGTATTTGAGGCGATCCCGTTTCTTGGAATACCAAAGAATCGTGTCGATGACATTCGACAGAAACTCTCCCGTAGAGCCACCGGATGTTTTTGTGGAAATTTGGCTGACGAAATTCTCATCCCCAAACACCTCATCCATCAGCGCCCGCACGCGGTGGACGTTCTCATCACCGATCTGGACGAAGATGCTGCCGCTGTCGCTCAGCAAATCCCGAGCTACGGTCAGCCGGTCGCGCAGGTAGGTCAGGTAGGAATGGATGCCATCGCGCCAGGTGTCGCGAAAGGCGCGGACCTGTTCGGGTTCGCGGGTGATGTGGTCCTTGTCGCCATCCTTGACGTCGCGGCTGGTGGTGGACCATTGGAAGTTGGAGTTGAACTTGATGCCATAAGGCGGGTCGATATAGATGCACTGCACCTGGCCCTTCAGCCCCTCTCGCTCGGCCAGGGATGCCATCACCTTCAGCCCGTCGCCCAGGATCATGCGGTTCGACCAGTGCTGGTCATGCGCGTAAAATTCCGTTTGCTGATCGGGTTCGATACCGTTGAAATCGGAGAAAAGATCCGGCGCTTCCTCGGGTTCTTCGCGCTCACTTGCGCGCTTGAGGTCATCAATTAAAGCCTTGGGATGAATCTTCTCCTGAATATACAGCGGCGCCGCCCCGACGACCAGGTCCGACCAGTCCGCCATATCCTTTCCCCGCCACACCAACTGTGGATCGAGATCGGGATTGCGCCGCTCATAAGCGACCTGAATCGGCCGCTTGGTGTCAGCATCCACAAACGCCTCTAGTTCCGCAGTCGGCGCGTTCTTGCGGGTGTCCTCATCATGGGTGAGTGTTTCAACGCGGAGCGGTTTTTTGGCCATCAGGCGGGATCCTTGATTTCAAAAAGGTCGGGATAGCGGTCTTTCAACCAATCCATATAAGGCGCGTTGGATATCGGCTGAAACGCATGTTCCGTGCTTAGAGCTATGAACCTGTCGCGCCATTCCGGCGCGATCATGTCGCGGAAAACGTCAAACAAATTGCCATCGATGCCGCGACTTTCGGCATAGTTTCGCATGGCCTCGCCATTGACGGTCTTCAAAGCCTCGTTGCCTGAAGGCGAAATGTGGACCAGCGATACGCGATCATATTGGCTAATAGGATCGCTCTCCGCGTGATAGGCAAGCATCTGCTGGCGCAGCAGCTGATACCAAGGATCGAGAAACAGATCGCAGAGGTCGGCAATCTCGATATCCGAGCGCATGGGCCCGTGCGGCCGTTTCCAGATGTTTGCATATCGCCTCAGGCGCGTTGGATCACCGGCTTTATGCTTTTCATCCCGTGAGTTGCCGTATCTCTCGATATACTTCCATTCGATTAGCAGCAGACGATTTTCCTCGCCCAGCCGGAAGCGGATGGCAGCGTCAACAGATGTCGAATTGGCTCCCCGCGATTTTGATCCCGCCCGGCTTTCGTTGAGATAATCCTCCTCTTGCGGAAACCATTCGAATGCAATTAGCCGCGGCTCGCCGTGCCTCTCTTCGATCGGCAAGGGAACTGCGCCCTTCACGCCCGCGACGTGATCAATCCATCTGCCCAGTAACGCGGCATTGCCGGCGAGAGGCAAAAGAAAATTCACACAACAAGCCTGCGAAGAACAACCGTGTCCAGCATAACGGTGCCACTGTATCCGCTGAGCCTTGTCTTCATGATCAAATAGTGCTGCGGCCGCTTCTGCGATTTCAGGCGCTAGGTTTGCCTTCCAATGATCTGGCAGAAACTGGCACGCTCGATCATGCGTCCCGACCCGCCCTGCAAATTCCGGTCGTTCAAGATAACTTTTCTGCCAGGCTTGCTGTGCAGCCTGAAATGAATTGGACACGCTGCGCTTCCTGACCGCGGACCGGGGCATCAAATCGAATCCTCTTCTGATATGTTTTCAAGCGCTTCGGCTTCGCGCATCTCGGGATCCGGCAGTCCTAACTCATCGTCATGCTCGGCGACAACCGCCTTTCCTTGCGCTGCTTGTGCGAGCTGCGCGAGCGATGCCTTGCGTGCCGCATAAAAGGACTCAAAATCATCTGCCCGTAAAGCATCCGGATCGATCAAATGTGTGCGAAGGATTGCATCCAACTGCTCCGGTTCAAAGCGGTGTTTGCGCTCGATCCTCGCGAGATATTCGGAAGGAGCGTTGCCGCCGATTTCGCGATTACTGGCAGCCGATAGCGCCGTCTTGTTCACAATGCTGTTATAGAGATTCGGGTCGATGCCTCGATCGTCACACCATTTGCGCGGAAAAATATGGTGGATGTCTAGAGGATCGGAATACACCGTCATAAGGTCTACGGGCTTCCCGCTGATGAAGTCTCGGCATCCCTCCCTCATGAGCAGTGCGTGCAGACCCTTGTATGCAGCTGAAAGGCGCATGCGGAGGCTGTCCAGCCGGTCCATCTGGAAATAGGTGTCCCATACGGTGCGCGGTTCCTCACCGCCCTTCATCCAGCGGATGAGTTGCGGGACATCGCGGGCAATCTTCGTTTCCGTCGCACTGCCGTAATATTCGCCCAGCACACCTGACCAATACCATTGACGCAACTTGTCCTGCTCAGGAGCAGCCAGTTTGCTTCCGTAGCGCGCGAAGAAGGCTGCCAAGGCAACCATTTGCGGCGGATATGGAACATCACGTCCCCAAACGATCTTTTCGCCATTGAGAAATCTTGCTGCTTCGACAAAGCCCGCCTGCACCCCCTCGGCATGGTTACGATATGCTTCCAAGGGAAGTCCGAGCATGATCTCTCGCCGACAAGAAATGGCAGGCACAGCCTTGCCCGTTTTGCCTTCGACGATGGCTTTTTCTTGCTCGTCCATCGTGTGCAGAACAGTGCAAGCCTGGAGAAAATCGGTATTGGCGATATCTTGAAACAGGCCTTTTGCCGGACTATCACCGCGCATTCGCTCTAGGCGGCCCTTGGTTCCGTTCTTGGCGTCGCCGAACCAATCTTCACGTAGATTAAACCGGTCCGATGCGTAGATGGCGGTGACGAGTTCAAATGCATCAAGCTTCTTGCCGCCGACATTCACTTTTTCGAACACGGTGCATACCGCTTCCCGACTGTTCTCTTTGCCCAAACAGATAACGGGCATTGCGTAGGTCTGGATGCTTTCGAGTATCTCCTTTTGGAAAACAAGAAATTGATCCAGCCGCTCTTCATCCCTATTCTTCCAGTAGGCAACGCAGGAAAATATCCATTGCGTGGGATCGAGTGTTTGGTTGAGCGGAAACATAAGATTTGCGAACTCAAGTTCCTGTGAAGAAAGGTCGAATCCTTCAGCCTTGCCGAATGCGCCCTTTTCGATGCGGTCTTCAGGAATCGTGAGAATACATTCCTCGAAATCCTTACCCGCAGCCATTGCTCCCTCGATGTCGATGTAGAAGAAGCGGCGCACCTTTTTGCCCTTGGCAGTTCGGACCTCTGCTGCCTTTTCAGAAAAGATCGCCTGATAAAGCGAGGTCATCCGCTGCTGGCCATCAAGAAGCAGCGTCTCAGGTGCTGGACACTCCTCCTCCGGCTTGTGTTCAAACGGCGTGCCGCGGAGACCTCGCGGCTTGAATTCAACGCTTCCGCCTCGCTCCAGAGTCAGCAGGGCTCCAACCGGAAAGCCTTTGGCTATACTCGCAAGCAAACTGCGGACACCATCTTCATCCCAGACATAATCCCGCTGAAAGTCGGGAAGTTGCAACTTTCCCGTATGCGCCGCGGCGAGCAGATCCTTGAGATTGGTCTTCGTGGTATCAAAACTCATTAGTGCGCGCCCCCATCTGCCATTCCAATGCGGTCAAGCCATTGCTGAATGATCGCTTCGAATTCCGTCTGCATCGTCCATTTTTCCGTAAATTCCGCAAAAGCCCAGCGGCCCATTGTTCCGAGATTGTTTACGCCCGGCACCCAATAGCTCGCCATCGTATCGGCCTTGTCCTTTGCATCTTCGTTTCGGAAACCCTTGATCTCCACGACCAGGTTGAGAGGATCTTCGGCGCCTTTCCCGTCATCGATCTGCAGGATAAAATCCGGACGGTATCGCCGGGCTTCACCGCCCGCGCGATAGGGGACTTCGAATCCCAGATTGTGGTTTTTTACCCATGCGATCACGCGCGGATGCTGATCGGCTATACGACAGAATTCCAGTTCCCAATCGCTGTCGGCAATCGCATAATTGATGTGGCATTTAGCACCGGTCTCATAACGGTCCTGACTGGTGTTGAAGCCAACATGGGACGTCGAACCTTCACGGTTATAGGGATCGAGCAGAGCCACCACACGATTCTCCCCCTTCGTTCCGCGGGTGATGGCGCGCTTGATCCGTTCCGCTACCCGGTCAGCAATGTCATAATATAGCAATTGCGCTGGCTGCGTGTTGCCCTTGCACACCAGATGCTCAGCCATCCAGCGACGGACAATCTTTCGCATTTCCATAATGCGTTGGTTGTTTGGAAGCTCCCCCTCAAGCGTAAAATGGCGCGCTACGATCCTAGTCGCGAGCTTGAATACGATTTCACTCTGACGTTTTTCTGCCAAATGCTCCAGCGTCATATCGGCTGTTTCGCCGATGATTCCTGAGCTGATGGTTTCCGTCGCACCCACCAGATCCGGGGTCAGTTCTAAAGTGCTGTCATCGGTGAATTCCGCAGTCAACGTGTCGCGCGGTAGTTCTGTGCGATATCCCTCGACGCGCGGGAATCGGATTTCCACGTCGTCACGTTCCGGACTGATCGCTTCCACCCGGACCATTGGCGGAGGTGGCTTTATATTGGCCTGAACAGCCTGCGCCGTGAAATCAAACGGGATGCCGAAGATGTCGGCATATTCAACGCCAAATCGGTCATCCGCGTTCAACTCGTAAGAAACCCGGCGTAGTGCGCGCCCGATAACCTGTTCACATAATAGCTGCGTGCCGAATGCGCGGACACCAAGCACATGGGTAACTGTATTGGCGTCCCAGCCTTCCGTCAGCATCGACACCGACACCACACAACGTATAGCCTCGCCCAACTGGCCGGGTCTGCCGACTGTGTTCATGACTTCCCGCAATATGTCGACATCATCGATCTTCTCGGCTGAAGCGCGATCGCCAGTTCGCTGGATCATTTCATCCTTGAACCGTTCGATTTCGCCCGCTGCGGCGGTTTTGAATTCTGCGCTAACCGCTTCGCCGCTTTCCAGCTGTTTGCTGTCAATCAGCAGGGTTCGCATTTTGGGCAGAGCCACGCCATCGGGATCGAAATTTCGGAAGAGCGGGCATTTTCCTGCGATCAACTGGCTGCCGCCGTCCTTTGTCGGCACTTCATATCCGGCGATATAGTCGTGCACCAGTTTTGACGTAGCCGTGTTGTTGCAAACGACGATGAATACCGGCTCTACGCCGAGCTTGGATTCTTTCCATGCATCGAAGGTTTTAACGTAATGGCCGTAGAGTGCATCAATCGCGGAAAGCAGTTCGTTTGGCAATTTTTGTGGATCGTCGAACCCAGATTTTCCGCGGCCCTTCTTCGGCAACTTCTTGCCGATATGCTCCCATAGATTTCGAAACATCGGCATTTCGCCTTGTTCCACATTGTCGACAATGGGGACCCGCGGCAATTTCACGATACCGCACTCGATCGCGTCCATCAGGCTGAAATCGCTCATCACCCAGCCGAACAACGACCCTTCGCGGTAGCCTGAACCTTTCAGAAAAAACGGAGTAGCGGACAGATCGTAGACCATGTTGAGGCCCAGTGTGCGCTTGACCGCCTCTAGGCCTGAAATCCAAAGGCGCGCCGCTTCGTTATTTTCCTTCGCCTCCGCCTTGTCATCGCCTTTTAGCGCCTTTTCTTCCTCAGGCGTTAATGGCCGTTCGCGGTAACAGTGGTGGGCTTCATCGTTCAGGACGATGACATTCTTCATACCCAGAAGCGGTCCAGCAACACGGCGCAGCATGGCGCCATCGCTTTCCTGTTTCGGTGTCGTATTGAGTGCTGCCTGCTGGACCTTGTTTAGCGACACCTCGTCCTTCTTTTTGAAGGCATGAAAATTGGTAATCACGATCTTAGCCTGCCCCAGATCGCGCAGCATATCCTCCGGCACAATTTCACGGCTCTTGTAATAGCTGTTCGGGTCATTCGGTTGCAATACCTGCAACCGGTCTCGGATGGTTAGGCCGGGCGCAACGACCAAGAAGCCCTTTGAGTATTTCTTGGATCCGGGATGCCGCACAGCATTTAGCGTGTGCCAAGCGATTAGCATCGCCATCACTGTCGTTTTGCCAGCCCCTGTCGCTAGTTTTAGCGCAAGCCGGATCAAATCAGGATTTGAGGCTTCGTTGGCAGCAAATAGATGATCCCAGAACCGCTGACCCGTCGCCAGCTTTACCTTGCCGCCTTTGCGGCTCGGACGGCCGACAACCTCGGTGAGCCAAATAACTGTTTCCACGGCTTCCACCTGACAGAAAAATGGTCGCTGGTTAGCAAATTTGTGCGTGCGCCAATGGCGAAGCAAGCGAGCCGTGGTGGGCGTAACCTGCCACTGAGTCTCAGGCAAAGCGCGCCAGCTTTGCACTGCAGACCGGATACCGTTGATAGTTTCAGTAGGATCATAGATCTCGCCCTTGGCATCGGCATAAAGATCCTGTTGAGAAGCAGCGTTCCCGCGCGTCGTCTTTGCCTTGGGTATAGGTGTTGTCAGGTCACTCTTGCGCCGTCCCGACCCTATTTGACCCGTAGGCTGACCAGCGTCACTCAGTTGCCAGTGCTGACCTGGTTCTTCATATGGCGAATTGAGGATGGGGGATTCGAAAAATGCCTGGCTGTTCATCTAATCATCAGCTTTCTTAGAAACCTCGACATTGGCCAAAAAGCAGCGACACTCTAATTTCGCGATGCATGTCAATATCCTCTTTTTTTAGCTGTTAGCTAACCAAACTTTTTTATTCATGGAAATGGAAGGTCCAGAAACCACTTAATTTGCAAGTGGTTGTAACTCCAATACTGATGAATGCAACAAGTGTCTAAGACGGGTTTCTAGAGCTTCGTGATTCAACGCAACGTCGGCCGTTCCGATCGACAGACGTTCCACGCCGCCGACAATACCAAAATGAACAATGTCGTGCGATTGTTTCAGGAACTCCGGATATGTTCATCAAGAACGCCAAAATAGCGGTCCAGCTTACGCACTTTGCTCATCTGGAAAGAAATCGTGCCATCGGACTTGCCGGTTTCCTTCTACCATGCCTTGAATTGTTCTTCTCTCACTTGCTTCCTTCCTCCTCAACCCAGGCGAGGGTATTTACCAACCGTAGATGATCGACAGTTTTTGCGTCTAGTTCCAGCAGCTTAGGATTGGCCAAGATCAGCGCCAGCGTTCGAGCACGGCTGATCGCGACGTTGATCCGGTTCTTGGAGTAAAAGAACTCTATATGGCGCGGCAGATCATCGGGCGTCGAGGTGGTGAGACTGACAATTACTACTTCCGCTTCCTGCCCTTGGAACCGGTCCACCGTGCCCACACGTGCAGCAGCAGGCAATGCCGCTGCGAGCGCGTTTACCTGCATATTATACGGCGCAACGATTAGAATATTGTCCCATCCTATTTTTCCGGTGCTGCCGTCTCGTCTAATAAAGTTGGTGCCGAGCAAGCCGGACGCTAGTTCCTTCACGCGTTTTACTTCTGTGTCGCAGCGCTGGCCGCAACCGATATGGTCCATCGGCACAAATCGTAGACCCTGTTTAGCTAGTGCCGGGTCATGCCCCTGTTCCAGATGCAAGCGTTGCTGACCGCAGTCAGGGTGCGCTTTCAACCGTCCGTCGTAAACGGCCTCCGATATGAACCTACATATTTGAGGGTGCATTCGCCAACTGGTATCAAGAAGTATACCGCTTTCCGGCGCAACGGTCGCGTCTCCCTGCAACAGATAATCCAAAGCTGAAAGACCGCTTTCGCCAGGATGCGAGCCTTGTATCGGTTGCGCCAGCTGCATCTGATCACCCACGAGAACAATGTTTTTCGCCGCCGAACCCATAGCCAAAAGATGACCAAGTGAGACCTGTCCCGCTTCATCGACAAAGAGATAATCGAACTCCTGGTCGAAACCCTTGTCAGCGAATAGCCAAGCGGTGCCGCCCACTAGATCAGGAAAATAGTCGTGAACGTCACTGGCGCTATCCACATCGGTAATGACACGCCCATTTAGACGCTGATCCTCATTACCGCGCGTGCATTTCTTGACGCCGGAAAAAGAAAGCCCGGTTTCCTCAGCGACATCCTCAACCTTAGCGAGTAGATTGTTGATTGCCTTATGGCTGTTGCTCGACACTCCCACGCGCTTGCCAGCGGCAATCAGCGAGCAAATCACGTGAGCGCTCGTAAATGTTTTGCCAGTGCCGGGCGGCCCCTGAATAAAAAGAGTCGTGTGATCCATCGCCAGGCAGCGCAGAGTCGCTGCCTCGATCAAGCTTTCATCTTCTTGCACCAGATCGCCGCCGTGCCAGTTGTGCAGTCGAGGTTTCTTTCGTTCAATGAGATCAAGTAGCGCGCGGTAAGGCTGTCCGTCGGGCAGCCCGCAAGCAGCTATTGCATGATCATCAGGATCAAAGCGGCCCTGCAGCCACTGGTCTTCGTCTATGCCGGCCCAAGCCATTGCGACCCGGCGCACTGCAGCTACCAATATAGCGTTCGGAACTGTGGGCTCCGGGATCAAAGAGCCGTCCAGCGGCCAAAAGCCCTTTGCTCTGTTACCGCGCTTGATTTCGGCCGTGCCTGCTTCGCAATCGAGAGCGATAATTGTGCCGACTTTCTGAAGCGTGGGCGCATGAAGCACGGATGCTCCTTCGCGCAGCTTGCTGTCTTGGGGAGGGAAACGGTAACTAGCGATAGTGCTCTGTTTCTCCACTCGCTGCCAGTTACCATCAGAATCAATATCTGGAGTGATAGCTCCAATACATTCGCCATCTTCCACCAATTCGTCAGGCTCGCGCTCGCAGCGGTCAAACATGGCCCAGAAAGCCGGCTTATCGGCGCGTCGGTGGAACTGGGTAAGATGTCCCACAAGCGCCCTCCCCTCCTCGCTCTCTGGAATATTTCCGGCATGAATCGCTTCGATCAGTCGCTCCGATCGGAGTTCCGCCTCTACGCGCGCTTCTGTCTTTTCATCCGTTACAGGAATGGCAGGGCCAGAAGCTCTCCATGGAAGGTCCGGCATCCGAAGCTCGACTAGCCAGTCCCGCAACGCTTCGGTATTTTCGCAATCGACCTTATTGTATTCCAAGATACCCTGCAAAATGGCCTCATCGCCGGTCATCTTCCAGCTTTTATATTCGATGATTGATTGATCCGCTTTGGTGACATCGCCATCACGCGCTTCGGCGAAGAATATTTCCATCGTCTTGAGTGACAAGTTGGGTTCTGATGTGCGGATTGCCTGCCGCAATACTGCATAGAGGTCGACGAAACGGCGCTGACGCAGCAAGTTGTCCAAGACTTCCTCGCGGCTGGCATGCAACGTGGACAACCGGCGCAGTGATGTAATCTCGTAGGGAGCATAATGATAGATATGCGCGCCAAGATTGGCTTGCAGATGATCGACCATCCAGTCCAATGTATCTTCAAATGCAATTCGTTCTGCCGCATGATCATGGCCCCAGCGGAACCGGAAATCGGGCTTGCCACCTTCCCTGTAATGGACACCCCATAGATAATCGAGGCCTCCTTCTTCCAGTGGATCACCTTCAAGATCGAAAAATAGATCTGCGGGATGTGGCTCGGGCAAGTTGGCAAAACCGCGGGCATCTTCCAGATCGAGCGTTTCGACTACCGGTTCGCCGCCCTGCCATCGGGCAATCTGCAACCGGGCCTGTGCCTGCAGTTTTGCAAAAGTTGCAGGCGCCATGCGCGCAATTCGCGTATCATCGGGCGAACCGGCAAGAGCCGTTGCGGTTAAAATCCCGGCATCGCGCAGCTTTTGTGCCTGCGGTTTGCCCAGTCCGGCTATGCGCGAGAGGTGATCTTCTTCCTCCCATATTGAAGCACAGTGATCGCGCCATGGGCATAATGGGCATGCATCGCATGGTTCCGGCGAGCTTTTCTCCCCTCCTCGTTCCACGAAGGCTAGGTAGCGGCGGATCGCGTTTCCTAAAACGTGATCGAAATCGACCATTCGAAAGCTTTCGCGCGTCCCATCCCCGAGCTCGACATGAACGCGGTCGGGATAACTTCCCTGCACGTTGGCGATCATCCGGGCGTAAAGACCGAGCTGAACGATGTGAGCCGCTTTTGCTGACCTGGCGAGCTTGGTATCAATTGGTTCATAGGACCACTGCCCCAGATCCGAAGGCTTCTCGACTCGGATTAAAAAATCGGCGAACCCGCCCCATTGATTTTGGAGGAACGCAGCCTGAAAGATTGTGCGCGCCCCTGCTTTCATTGCCTCGCGGGTCAAATGGGCGCGAGTTTCTAGCGAACCATCGCTAGGAATTTCGACAAGCGTTCCATCTCTTGCTAATCTCTCCCGGCAATTACCTTCATGATCCAGTCCAGCCTCTTGGATTAGCTTCGCCATAGCATCATCTTTTGCGCGATCCGGCGCCTTTTCAGGATCGGTCATGCGCAGCAAATCTAGAGTTGTGGCATGGGCACACCCCAGATATCGAACCAAATCAGACGGCGAGTGCACGATCATATCTTTGTGTCGGCGCAACTGCAGATTCCCCCAAAATTCCGAAAAGTGCAGTAGTTTGGGTAACTGCGTAAGCTTCGGAAACACCGCTGAATATTCTAGATCCGGACTATTAGCCCCGCATCCTCATGCACTCTGTTTTCTTATGATGCATCACATTAAATGGCGAGTTGATGTTTCATGTATCAAAAGAGATTTTTAGTTTGATGATCCTTTTGAACAATAGATACCATCAGTTCTTTTACGGTAACGTTACCTTCTCCGGCGGAATCTGTCACAATCAATTTTGGGGCAATGTCTGCTTGCAAAACATTCAGACAGCTGAGCGAATGCCTAAAGCCTATAAGAATAACTAAAGCAGCATAATATCTCAATTTAACAATCCACATGCTGATCGGTTCGCAATGTCTGCTATGAGCTATGTTGGCGCCGCAACAATGCCAGCAGATCCTGAACTATCGCCGCTCGTTCGGATTTGAGGGCCATTCTTGTTCTGTCAGCTGGGTTCAAATGAATTGGTCGGGGTTCTTTGTTGAACATTCCGAAACTTCCCGACTTGGGGTTCGCATTCTGCTCAGCAGCCGTCCTCCAACCGAACATGCTCGCCGTCTCAATGCTCGCGACCAGCACAATGCGGGATAGTTTCTGCGTCCGGTCGAACCTTTCAAGCATCTGGTCAGCAAATCCGAGTGCCAAGTCCAATGCATCGCCCACATTTTCTTCGATCAGCGGCTTCATGCCTTCTTCCGCCTCCACTATCCGGACTGAGATGAGCATTGCCGCTGCCTCGTCAACTCGAAATCGACTTCCATTCTCCTGACTGATAATCAGTGCGCCTTGCTCGAGTTTTGGCTCTGTCCGGAAACGATACGAAAAATACGCGCGAGGACCATTGGTGAGGTCGGAAACCAATGACGAGATCATAGCTTCATCTTCGATTTCGCTCGGCCTTAGGATCGACTGGCTCGGTCCTCCTGCGACAGCAAGATGCAAAAGTGGACGCTGCGTTGACAGATAATTTTGGTTCTGCTGTGGAATCAGGCTTTTGGCCGTCTCCAGGATCGACGCAACATTAATCGGCGTAGTCGCAGCGGCGAGTTGATACCTGGAGATAGCGCGCGTTACCTCGGTTCGGAGTTGCTCTGAAGTGTCGAATCTGCGTCCTCGGTGCAAACCAGTGTCGTAATTCTCGACTTCTGCGATGAATTTTTCCTGTGCGCTTTCGAAAGCCACTCCATTTTGAACGAACGCCATGATCTTGCCTTCGGCTTTAGCCTCTCGAAATTCCTCGTGCGTCGGCGAAAGGCCTGATGCGGTGTCTGCCCAGCCATATCGCTCACCGAGAATCAAAATGACGAGATCCGCTTCTCGCACCGCTTGCAGACAGGCAATGCGAGAAGCGGAGTTTGACGATGGGAAATCCTCGGCACGGATGAGTTCGTGATCAAGGCTCTCAATTGCCGCGGCAACGGCGGCTCGGTAATTCTCGTAACCATCCATTACGGAGCTGATGAAAACTTTCATGAAGTTGCTCTTTCGTTTCGATGGCGCGCTCACGGCATGGTTTCTTAACAGGATTAGTCGTGAGCTGTGCAGCGGCGCAGCCTGACGAACAAACCAAGCTGAGGCAGAAGTGTATAGCCTACCTGCCAATCTCGGTCAGGTATTCGGCTAACTTCCGGACCGTTTGTAGCTTAGCGGTATGCGTGACCGAGCGCCCCTTCTTTTTCGACGATATGAGACCGGCCGCCTCCAGGACGGTGAGATTGACCGCCGCCGTATTGAGAAGCGTGCCCGCCGCATTGGCGGCCTCCGTTGTTGTCAGTCCTCCTTCTGCTCCCGCTATCGCTTCGAAAAGCGCAAGCCGGTTGGGCTGGGAAAGGGCGTTGAGGACTTTGGTGTTTTTGCTTCGCATATATTCCTGACTACCAGCCCGTTGAGCTGACTTCAATGGTTCATTACCATTGGATTGATGAAATGTGTGGATAAGTCCGTGCGGTGATCGCTCGCCATCGCAAAACAGTTGAAACAAGGCATTGTTAGAACAACCGTTACTGCAAATCCATGTTGGTCAGCTGACTATGCCAGCTTCTCAAGGATTATGCCGGCCAACATTGCGCACTAATTCCACCACAACGCGGCATGCACCGAGACCTGAAAACACTTCAATACTTCAATACTCTTGACATGATGAAGTGTTTCGCTATATGTCTTTTCACGAACCGCAGCCTGAATGCAGCGGAACACATGTGAGGAGACATAGATCATGGATCTTTTAAATATGGAATTGGATACGATCCGGCCGATCGCTGAGGCGGCCATCCCCAAAATGAATCGCTGGATGCTCGACCCTCTAGATGATGGGAATAACGAAGAAACAATTGCGCTCACTTTGCGTCAGATCGTTCGGGTAACGTTGGTCGCAACCGAAGTAGGGGCGCGGTTCCAGCGCGAGGGTATCGGGACTGATCCAATGGCATGGATGCTCGCTCCGCGCCGCGCATTTGATGGCGCGCCTCCTGTTGAAGCATGCGTCACGCAGGCTCACTGCGCTCGCGCGGTGCTCATCCACGGGTTGGGGCTCGACTTAGACATCGGGCGCCGTGCCTTGGACGCGCTGATGGAAGAAGATGTCGCTGATGATGGCGAACTCTTCGAACAGATCGATTGATCATGCGGAGGCCCGACCTCCGCGTCTCCCTCCTTTTCGAAAACTTTAAGGAATTCAACATGCCTGCAGAAATATTAGCCATTCACCCTGCTCTTGAAGATACGCGCATTCTCAATAAGATTGATCTACGCCCCGGATTGACCGGTTTGGGAAACATCGATGGGCTGACGACGACTGCCGTCGTCGTCGATGTGGAAACCACTGGTCTTGACCATGAACGCGACGTCATCATCGAACTGGCTATGCGCCGCTTCCGGTATGATGACGATGGCGTAATTGTCGAGATCGGCAAAGCCTATACGTGGCGCGAGGATCCCGGCTTCTCGCTTCCCGAAGACATCATCCGGCTGACCGGGATCACCGATGCGGATTTGTCGGGGCACCGTCTCGATGAGGAGATGATTGTCAAGATCGTCAACGACGCGGAATTGGTCATCGCACATAACTCTTCTTTCGACCGGCCCATGTTGGAGAAGCGGCTCGCCCTTTTGCCGGGAAGGCCCTGGGCCTGTTCATGTGAAGGCATCGATTGGCGGGAGGCTGGCTTCGAGGGCCGCTCGCTCGGCTATCTCGCTATGCAAGCTAGCAGGTATTTCGATGGGCATCGCGCCGAGAACGATGTTGATGCTGTGATCGAGTTACTGCGCTATGAGGGCCCGGACGGTGTTCCGCTGATGTATGAGCTAAACGAGCACGCCCTTTCTGACAGTCATCTGATCGAGGCCTGCGGCGCTGCCTTTGAGGTAAAGGATGCACTGCGTCTGCGCGGCTATCGCTGGAATGCACCCGAGAAGGTGTGGTGGCGCGAGGTTTCGGACCGCGATCTTCTGGCGGAACAGGCCTGGCTTGCACTCCATATCTACGCCAGTGGCAAGGGTGCTCGGCACAACGCACCACGCATTACACGGCGCACAGCCTTCACCCGCTATCGCTGACATTCTCTCGGCCTACCCCCGAGCTTCCGCCCACTTACAGATCAGGACGAATATATTGGCTAAAAAACCGACCAAATTCCGCCATCAAAGCAACCAGCTCACAACATCCGAAAGTCCCCAAGGCCTCGTGAGCTTGGCACCGGTTTCCTACCCGGTGGCAGGCACTGAAGTCTTGGCGCTGCAGATCTGGCACAATCCTGAGCGTAAACCATCAAGCGACGGGCCATGGAGTGACGAGGCTGACAAGGTTGCGTGGGTTGATGAAAAAACTGGTTTCGGTTGTATCATGCTCCGCCAGGAGAATGGCACGTTGTCCGGCTATGTCGGCGTTGACCTTTCACACCCCTTATTCGGCTTCGATGCCGAGGCAGTTCCTCTGGATCTTTCAAATTCGGTTCATGGCGGCGTGAAATATGGCAAGGAATGCGAGGTCAACCGCTTCACCCAAGAGGAGTATGGCGACCCCCGGACCGAGCGTTACACCATATGCCATGTTACCGTCACCCGCATCGTCCGCAACTACAGGACCGTGCAGGCGACCAAGGACGAGTTCGCGCATGAAGATCTGTGGTGGCTGGGCTTTGACACTGATCACATCGGTGATCTGGTTCCAAAGGGTTTCGACAGGAATTCCCGCAAAGGCGATGTCTACCGCGATCAGGCATATGTATATGGCCAAATTGTCGCATTCGCACAGCGGCTGAAGACGGTTGCAGACGGCGCAAGGCCGTTCGCCGATGACCGCGGTGAACCTTACAGGCTGCCTAGGCCGGTATTCACGGGGGAGGATGATTAATGGCAGACGGCCAACACGGGTTTTTCGGCGAGACCGGATCCAAGCGCTATGGCGAAGATCGTCATCCTGACCTTCCATGGGGCTATTGGCTTACATCCATTGGGGATGTTCCCGGCGAACCCCCACTGGTCGACGAGGAAGGCAGGCAATGGTGTTCCGTTCGCGAGGCGTTCTGGCTCACACGGTTCGGTTTGACGGCTGAGTATAACTGGTGGTCCGATCAATTTTTGAATTTCTTGCTCTCCTACTTGGCGATAATTGATGAGCGGTTCGTTGAAAGAGGGGAGATGGCCCGGGACATCTTCATGAGCGATCGGCACTTTGGCGAGTTTTTCGAAATGTTCTTAGTGGCCTCTGGTTTGCTGGAAGCCAAAATGCTCAGGCTCACTCTCGAGGGGCGTGCGGTGCTTTACATGCTGATAGCGACGCGGACCCGCGACGATGCAGATGAGAAGATCGGTCTTGACTGGATTGCAGCGACACGGGGCCTGGCACGCGCACCAGAACGCAAGGCCGCGGTAGACTTGGTCGTGCGACGTGAAAAGGTTGCTGCCAGGATGGCGCACCGCTTCGCTACCGATTTCATTGACGGCGTTCCCGTGGTCAAGCTGATCGGCCTGCGCATCACGCGCGAGGTCCCTGTCCGCAGCACATTATGGACAATGTCGTGGCCCGAACGTGACTATCATGCTCGCGACTGTTTCTACCTTTGGCTAGTCGAGCGCATTGACCGTTGGGATGACTGGAGCGCGATGGTGACCGAACATGGCACCCGTGCATTAACCGAGCACTTGATGAAACTCGCCTTTTGCGACCGGTTTGCAGGCGTGAGCACTGACGCGCCCAGGCAAGCCCATTAATTCGCTTCCTCATCATTTCAGGTGGAAATTTGCTATGACCACAACGACCCACTCTTCGGGCAGACATCCATCGCATTTAGTTTCCATTATCTATGTCGATGGCGCATTGGGCAATATGGACGAGTATCGGCGTTTATCCTGTTACGGCGCATTCGAGGTAACCTGCGTGGATAATGAGCCGGTGTTTACCGCTCACCATATGTCCACAACCGACAACGAGCTTCGTAAAACAATGATGCGTCAATTGGGCGAACTCTCGCATGACCGCCATGTCGTGCTGGGCTCCAGCAAGGCGCATGATACATTCTGGGACCGACGGCACATCTTGGAGGCGGGCTTGGTCTATCTCGACATATTGGAGGAGCTGCAAGCTGTTAAGCCGTCAAACTTCCATTTGATGGGCGCGCCGGAAGAAGCGATGATCGAACTGGCGTCCACCTTCGGTTTGAATAACTGTTACAGCAACGATCTGCTGGCCCAGGCGAGGTGCGCCGGAGTTCGTGCACAGCTTGTGTGGCTGGCTTATGTGGCAACTACGTTGGGCAGGATGGAAGCCAGAAACCTGTTCGCGGCTTTCCAGGCCTGGCAAGTTTTGGAGATGGCGCGGCCCTTGCCGTTCTAAATTGCGATGGAGTGCAAAAGTTTTCGCATCTATCAAACCACCTTAGTCGAAGAATAGGGTCTTCAAAGCGGAAAGGGGCACAATTAGGAAGACGTCCGTTTAGCGGAATACGTCACAGGCCTCTTCTGCCCGACGGTCACAGAATTCTTGAAGTATGCTATCAGCAATGCTCTGAAAAGCATTTGCACCGTTATCTGGCTGAATTTGATTTCAGGTATAATAACCGTGCATCGCAAGGTGTTGACGATAGCTTGCGTTCACGTTCCGCGCTTTCCGGCATCGTAGGAAAACACATTACATTTCGGCGGACTAACAAAGTAGTTTATGCGGCTTGAGATCGTAAATTGGAAATAAGCGCGCAAAAAATCAATTCAGCCGCTTCCATCGTGCTTGCCTTTGCAAGGATTTCCATGCCGGCGTCGGGGTTGCTCTCCCGTTCCGAGCACACAAAAAATCCCGCACTACCGCCAAGCCCTTTACCACCGGCAGACAAATACATTTTATGAGACAAATGCGACACAAAAATGGTATTGTCTTCTATCGTATCAGAGAGGTAAAAATCTTCCATGGCTAGTCCTGACACTCCTAAATACCGCCTCAATCCATCCCCACGGATTTCGGCGAACCAGCTCGCGGAATATACTCTCGCTTCGCCTTCGCGTCGACAATCAATTTTGAGGAATGCAAAGTTTGCTCCAACCTTTTTGGTTATCCGATATTCAGAAGCGCGAAAGGCAATATGCAACTTCCTCGCGGACGATAGTCGCCCAATTGCAAAGCTGTTGGAAACCGAGAACGCCCAAACTGTCAAAAGCCAAGGCGGCGGCTCTGCGTTTAAGAAGAACGATGCGATGCTTTCTGCTGAGGCAATTAAGGAGTTCCGAAAAATATTGAACGGCAATAAACTGCCGAAAACGGTGGTTTTTGAGAAACCGAAAGGGAATTTTCCTAAACTCGATATAGGTGGTGTGGATATATCAATAAGTTTAGATTTGATCGCAAAAAATAATGGAAATGGTGGCGTAGGCGGTGTCTTAGTCCAGACTTCAAAGGCCATTGCTGCGAAGTCTTGGCGTGCAGATCACAGTCGTTCGGTAGCATCCTTGGTATGGATGCTGTCCGCGCAGTGCCTTGCTGATGTTGGCAAGGTTGATCGAAAATATTGTTTTTCAATTGACCTTTTTGGTCAAAGTGTGACTTCCGCGCCACAAACCTATAAGCGTCGTTTGAACGATATTGAGGCATCGTGCAGCGAAATATCGGCTCTATGGGACAGCATATCCCCGCCTTCGGATTTTGACGGATAAATGGCAAAAGAACAGATTTTCTCTAAAGTCGGAGAGGCCGCTGTATCATGGAACAAGGTGGAGCATATCGTCGACCGAATATTGCAACTTTATCTGGACACCGATGCAATCACAACCAAAGTGATAATGAAGCCTTTGCGCGCGACAGATAGAGAAAAATTACTACGTAGTCTCGTTTCCGCCAAGGAAATTGACGATGCTATCAAGGTAGAAATCAATGAAGCAATCACCTTGTGCGCAATATGTCGAGACAACCGCAATTTAATACTACATAATGCTGGTGGATCTGATGGGAATTTTGCGACGAACACATTGGGGCATGTAACTCGTGTATGCGAAGATTTCGACGTATTAGTAGGCTATCTGGGTGATCTCGACGTTGCACTATCAACTGTGATATATCAGCGTAGTGATCGAGAAACGCTCGAAAATTCAGATGATGAATATCTACCTGAAATCGTTTTCACAGCACCGCAAAGGCCAGCGAGACCAAGGCGGCTACAACATAATCATATCCGAAAGGTAGAAGATGCAAACGCCGGACAAAACTGAAACCCAATCCGAGAAATTCAAGCGCGTCGCCAAGGAACTTGAATGCGACGACGACGAGCAGCGCTTCAAAGAGCGGCTGGAAAAGATCGTGAAGCAAAAACCGGCAAAATCGGAGTGAAGCAAAATGACGAAGGCCCTCTTGAACGCAAGTTCTGGGGTGCCGTTAGTGTTTTGACATTTGGCCCAATCGCAATTGCCGTGGGTTTATTGTTTTTTTATGCGATTTTCGGCGGAGGGGGCGGCAACTACGACGCTATCGGCCTCATCTTCTTTTTTGGCCTTTTTATGGTTGGATTGGTCATGTTCGTTTCTGGTCTAGCCCAGATCTTAAAGGGCGCCGCTGACCAATTTAATTGGATGACCTTATTGTTAGGCGGTGGGTTCGTAATATTTTTCGGGTCCGGTGTTTGGCAGGCTATTGCAGCAGATTTCTGACCCCTCATAAGGTGGGTTTGTAAAATGCGTAATCGCCTTTCTTTATCTGAATTTATGTAATCGTGGCCGTGATTCAATATATCTGCGAGCGGTCCGGAACATCTGCGATGGGCATTCCTTCGAACGCAGCATCGATAGCTTACTCGGTGGATTGCGGTATGAACAAGACGGATAAGGGCGGACCAGCCCGTCACTGATCCACCTGTGGAGCCGGCAGTTTCTCGAGTCGCGAAAGATCTTGGCGTCACCCCATCGACCGAGATTATTTTTGCGAGTTGTGCGTTCTACCGATCCGCGCGACCGACACTTGATATGCAGTAGCTACGTGCGAGATTAAGCTAAGATTGCCCCGATGACGTGCCTTACCGCACATTTGCAAAAATACGCGGGCTATTGTGCAAACTGACAGGTCTCTGGAGGCCCGACCCGGAATCGAACCGGGGTGCGCGGATTTGCAATCCGCTGCGTCACCACTCCGCCATCGGGCCGGAGAGAGGGCGCGAATTGCTTCGCTTTGCGGCGAAAGTCAACCCAAAGTTGCGTCCATGACCTCTAGCATGACAAATTGTACAAAATCACCGGATTGTCGCGCAAAAGACGCAGTCAGGATAAATTCGCCGGATTCTATCTTGGCGCAAGTGCCAAGCCCCGCTAGAAGCAACAAAATCTCGCCCATAGTGTATTGTTTTAATAATACAGGCGTGGCATGGACGACAAAATATTCTTTGGAAGGATCGACTCTTGGGTCAGGAAAACTTCAATCAGATGCGTAAAGCCATGGTGGTAAGCCAGTTGCGCACAACCGACGTCAGCGATCCGCGCGTCATCGCCGCAATGAGCCACGTCGCCCGGGAAGATTTTGTGCCAGCCGCCCAGCGGCATTTCGCTTATGCCGACCGCGGTGTGCAGATTGGCGAAGGCCGGAGCTTGAATCCTCCGCTTACCACCGGACGACTGCTGGACGTCGCCAATATCACCCCTGCCGACAAGGTCCTGCTGATAGGCGCAGCCACCGGCTACACGGCGGCGGTTCTGGCTCAGCTAGCCGGATCTGTCGTGGCGGTAGAACAAAATAGCAAGCTGGCGGCCACGGCAAAGAAAAATCTGGCAGATTTTGCCAACGTCACGATCGAATGCGGCAATCACGCGGAAGGATGGGGGCCATCGGCACCCTATTCCGTGATCCTTCTCGATGGGCTGGCAGAGCAGATTCCCCAGACATTGATAGATCAACTCGCACCTGACGGACGGATTGTCGCCGCGATCATGCATGATGGCGTGCCCCGCCTCGCCTTGGGCCGCACCGCCGCCGGTCATGTTGGCTATCAATATTTTGCTGATTGCGGGGGCTGTCCCCTGCCCGGCTTTGAAGAAGCAAAAAGCTTCAAATTTTGAGGCGTTCGGGAGAGCAACGAAATGACTAGACGCCGCCTTTTCCTTGGAGCAGCTATTCTGGCGGTCCTGTCTACACCGGTGCACGCCGATACCCTGCGCGATGCGCTCATAGCAGCTTATCAAACAAACCCGACCCTATCCGGCGCGCGCGCAGCCCAACGGGCGACCGACGAGACCGTCGCCATCGCCAAAGCGGACGGTCGCCCTAGTGCGACCACTGATTTCGGTTTTCAGGAAAATTTCCTGCGGAGCGCCAATAGCTTCACCGCACCTCTGCGCCAGTCCACTGCCGGCGGCTCGGTCACTGTGCCTATCTACTCGGGCGGAGCCGTAAAAAATGCTGTCCGCGCCGCCAAGACCAGAGTCGAGGCGGGACAGCTGGACCTTCGCGCGACCGAAGCGAGTCTTTTTAGCAATGTCGTCGCCGCCTATATGGACGTTATCCGCGACACCGCGATCGTCAAGCTGAACCGGGCCAATGTCGGCGTCCTCTCGGTCAACTTGGAAGCGACCAGCGACCGATTCGAAATCGGCGATCTGACACGAACCGATGTGGCGCAATCGGAATCCCGGCTGGAAGTTGCAAAGGGTGATCTCGAAACCGTCCGCGCCAATCTGATCAGCAGTAAGGAAAATTACATTGCGCTGGTTGGCCACGAACCAGGCGATCTGGAGGCGCCTCCGCCCTTACCAAACCTTCCCGATACGCCGGATCAGGCAGTCGATATCGCGCTAACATATAATCCGGACCTGCTCGCAGCCAAGGAACGTACCATAGCCGCCGAATTTGATATCAAAACAGCGCGGGCATCCAACAAACCCAGCGTTTCGACTTATGTCCAGGGGCGCTATTTAAATTACCACGGTACGCTCGGCGGAAGCATTGCCGGCGCGACGTTCGTTCAGGAACAATCTACTGCCGAAGTCGGAATCCAGGCAACCATGCCGATCTACCAGGGCGGCCGACCGGCTGCGCAAATCCGTCAGGCACAAGCGCTCTCTGGCCAGACTTACGAACAGCTGATTGCAGTCGAACGCGACGTGATCTCGCAGACCCGTGCAGCCTATTCCAGCTGGCGCGCATCGGAACGGGTCATTCAGTCTTCGGAACGGGCCGTAGCCGCTGCCAGCCTTTCTCTGGAAGGGGTGCGCGCAGAAAACTCCGTCGGCAACCGGACCATTTTGGATATTTTGAACGCCGAGCAGGAATTGCTTAACGCGCAGGTGCAACTGGTGACGGCGCGACGCAACAGCTATGTCGCGGGTTTTACCCTGCTAGCAGCGATGGGCCGGGCGGAAGCCCGCGATCTGGGGCTGGAAGGCGGACCGCTTTATGATCCGAAGGTCAATTACGAGCGGGTCGACGATATGTTCTATGATTATCAGAGCGATCCCAATCCGGAACCGCAGGCAACCAGAACCGTTGACACCCAGGCCCAAAAAGCGGAGATAGAGCCATTGCCTGAGATACCGACGCGCCGATAAATTGAATGACGTCGATTGAATTCGGCAACAGAGTATAAGTTTGGGGGTTTCGCAGATGGCTGAACAGAATAGGGAATCATCGATGGAGGAAATCCTCTCGTCGATCAAACGCATCATTGCCGACGACAAGGCGATCGATGAGGATCGCCCCCAGCAACGCCAAAAAACCCCGTTAAAACCAGCCCTCCAGGCCGTCCCGGATCTAAAACCGGTAGACCAGAATGAAGAAGTACTGGAACTGACCAACGAATTGCAGGATCGGCAGAATCCTTCCGCGCAAGGTGTGTTTGGAGACCGCCGCAAGGAAGATCGTCTGATTGACGACAACAAGCTTGATAGCATGCGCCAATCGTTATCAGCACTGGTCGAGAAAGAAGCAATCGAACGTAGCGCACCGCCGCGCCAATCCAGCGGCACCTCGCTGGAAGACCTGACCCGCGACTTGATGCGACCAATGATCAAGCAATGGCTCGATGCAAATCTTCCCGATCTGGTCGAGGAACTGGTAGCGCGGGAAATCCAGCGGTTGAGCGACAAATAGAGATCCGTCTCTAATCCCAATTGCCTTGTCAGATAGCCGTGCTAAACTTGCGACCATGACAAATTTTTTCAAAACATTTACCACGGCCCTGCTTCTGACTGGCGCCATTGTGCCCACGCTTGTTTCGGCCAGACCGATGACGGCTGAGGATCTCGCTACGCTGAAACGGATGGGCTCGGTAACCGTTTCTCCCGACGAGAAATGGGCGGTCTATGATGTAACGGAAACACAGCCGGAGACCTATGGGCGATCGAACGCGCTCTTTCTCCTGAATATTGATTCCGCCGATGCCATTCCGGTTCGGATCGCCGACAAGGCAGGAAAAAATGAACATAGCCCTGCTTTCGCGCCTGATGGCAGTCTCTATTATATCAGCGATGCCAGCGGCTCGGACCAGCTTTGGCATGCAGATATTTCTGCGGGCAAAGAAATTGGAGAGCCTGTTCAGGCAAGCACGTTGCAAGCCGATGTTGCTGGTTTCAAGATTTCTCCTGACGGCAAGGGAATCGCACTATGGGGCGATATCGCCAGAAACTGTCCGACCTTCGGTTGCGAGGAAAGCGGCAACCGGGCGGAACCCGGTCCCGGGACCGGTCGCGAATATGACGAACTTTTCATCCGCCACTGGTCGAGTTGGGAAACCCCTGGCAACTACAGCCGGGTCTTTGCCTTTGGCCTGACAGATGGAAAAGTCACGGGCGATGGCGTCGCGCTGGACGGTAATCTCATCGGCGACAGTCCTTCCAAGCCCTTCGGTGGCGGTGAAGAAATTACTTGGGTACCGGGAGAAGATGGCGTCTTCTTCACGCTCAGGATTGCGGACCGGAACGAACCCAAATCCACTAATCTCGATATTTACGGTGCCAAGACCGATGGCTCGGAAACCGTCAATTTTACCGGTGAGAACAAGGCAACCGACACGCTTCCGGCTTTTTCGTCGGATGGAAAATGGCTGGCTTGGGCGGCAATGGAGCGACCGGGCTATGAAGCGGATCGTCTTGTCGTAAAATTGCGCAAGCAAGGCAGCGATGAAAACGAAGCCATTGCCCTGACCAAGGACTGGGACCGTTCGGTCGGATCAATCGTCTGGACGCCCGATGATAAATATCTGATCGTAACCGCGCAAGAGGTACTCGACCATCCCGCTTTTGCAGTGGAGGTCGAGACAGGCAAAGTCACGCGGCTGACCGCGGGCGGCAATGTCGGTTCTACCATTCCGTTGCGGGACGGTTCGCTTGTCTACACGATGAACAGCTTGCAGGCCCCTACCGATCTGTACCGCCGTGCGGCCGACGGAACCGTCCGACAACTGACAAATATCAACGGTCGTGAACTGGCACAGATCGATCCGGTCGATATCAAGCGCTTTAATTTTGCCGGTGCCGACGGCGAGCGGGTCTGGGGTCAGATTATCAAACCACAGGGTGCGAACGGAAAACTGCCAATGGCATTTCTCGTCCATGGCGGCCCGCAGAGCAGTTTCGGCAACAACTGGTCGACCCGCTGGAATCCTAAATTAATGGCAGCACCGGGATATGCAGTCGTAACCGTCGATTTCCATGGATCAGCGGGCTACGGACAAAAATTCACCGACAGCATCAATCTGGACTGGGGCGGCAAGCCTCTGGAAGACCTGAAAAAGGGCTATGAGGCGGCGTTGAAAAATGACCCACAGATTGACGGAGAGCGTTCCTGCGCCCTGGGCGGATCATACGGCGGGTATATGATGAACTGGATTGCCGGCAATTGGCCCGACCGGTTCGACTGTCTGGTCACCCATGCCGGTGTCTTTGATCTGCGCGCAATGGCGCTCAGCACGGAAGAGCTCTGGTTCGACCAATGGGATCATGGCGGAACATGGTGGACGCGGCCAAATCCGGAAAAATGGAATCCGGTCAACAAGATTACCAACTGGAAAACGCCAACCCTCTTCATCCACGGCGAAAAGGATTTCCGGATTCCCTATACCCAGAGCATCATGCCATTCACCGTCGCGCAGGAAATGGAAATTCCATCCAAATTGCTGATCTTTCCGGATGAAAACCACTGGGTACTCAAAGGCAAGAATAGCGTGCAATGGTACCGAACGGTGTTCGACTGGATGGACAAATGGACTGCGGTCGATGGTCAGGAAAGTAAAGACCAATGAGCTTTTTCCCGACCGAAGATCGCGATGACACGATCATCGTCACACTGACCAACGGCGAACGCAACACGCTCCATCCCGCGCTGCTGGAGGACGGGATCACAGCCTTTCAGGCGTTGGCCCAAAATCCTCCGAAAAATGGCATTGTTCTGACCGGTGCTGGCGAACATTTTACCTGCGGCATGGATACAAAGGTCGCCGCTTCGCTTGACAAGGCGGGCCAGATTCAGGCCGCCGCTGCAATCGACAGATTTGCAGCGGCGCTGCACCGCCTGCCCTGCGCGGTGGTGGTTGCCCTCAACGGCAACACGATTGGCGCTGGCGGGATCATGGCTCTCGCGGCAGACTGGATTGTCGCCGCACAAGGCAATTACAAGATCGGCCTGCCGGAAGCCAAGGCTGGGCTGCCCTTCCCGCCCGTACCGCAAGCGATACTGGATCACTGGCTCGGCCCTGTCTGGCGGCGGCGACTGTCTCTATCATCGCATTTGCTGACACCGGTAGAAGCTTTGAGTGCCGGACTGGCAGATGAGCTGGCGGCCCCGGATCAGTTGCTCGATCAGGCCGTAGTTTGCGCGCGGGAGCTTGCGACCCAGCCGGGCTTCAAGGCCTGCAAGCGCCAATTGCGGGCAAAAGCCAATGCCGAAATTGATGCGATTTTGAAGCGATAACGGAAAGACCGGATGTTCCCTGCTTGATGCCGAGATCCGGCAAGCAGATATTGCGCTTCGCTTCAGCGAGCTTCGCATCAAGTGCGGAGCACAACACTGCTTGAACCTAAGGCAATCCAATGCCAAAGGCTCCCCATGACCTTAGATAAAAATTTCGATCCCGCCGCCATTGAAGCGCGCTGGTATGAGCACTGGGAAAGCAAAGGCCTTTTCCGTCCTGAACGCGATGATCGCGAACCATTCACCATCGTCAATCCGCCACCCAATGTTACCGGCAGCCTGCATATCGGTCATGCGCTCGATAACACGCTGCAGGACATCATCATCCGCCACGAACGATTGAAGGGCAAGGACGCGCTCTGGGTCGTCGGAATGGATCACGCCGGAATCGCGACTCAGATGGTGGTTGAGCGCCAGCTGAACGAGCAGCAGCAAAAGCGTACCGATTTCACGCGCGAAGAATTTGTCGAAAAAGTCTGGCAGTGGAAAGAGGAAAGCGGTGGTGCAATCACCAAGCAGCTCCGACGCCTCGGCTGTTCAATGGACTGGTCCAACGAACGCTTCACCATGGACGAAGGCATGAATAAGGCCGTGCTGAAGGTTTTTGTCGATCTCTATAATGACGGTCTGATCTACCGCGACAAACGGCTGGTCAACTGGGACCCGGCGCTGAAAACGGCGATTAGCGATCTGGAGGTCGAGACAGTCGATGCCAAAGGCAGTTTCTGGCATTTCAAATATCCGCTCGCCGATGGCGTGACGCTGGATAACGGACAGGACTATATCGAGGTCGCAACCACACGCCCGGAAACGATGCTGGCCGATATGGCGGTTGCGGTACATCCCGGCGACGATCGTTATAAAAGCGTTGTCGGCAAGCAAGTTGTCCTGCCAATTACCGGAAGGCGCATTCCGATCGTTGCCGACGAACATGCCGATCCGGAGCTGGGTTCCGGCGCGGTGAAAATTACCCCGGGTCATGACTTTAACGATTTCGAGGTTGGTAAGCGTGCGGGCTTCGCAGCCGGCGAAATGCTCAATATGCTCGATGGCGAGGCGGATGTCTGCCAGACGGCGGACGGGCTGGTGCCGGACGAATTTATCGGACTGCACCGGTTCAGGAAAGATGGCGTAAACGGCGCCCGCGAACTGGTTGTCCAGCGGATGAAGGAACTGGGTTTCCTGATCCCGCATGTTTCCAAAAACAAAGACGGTGAAATCGTGGAACATGACGCCGAGCCACGCACAATTGCGACACCCTTTGGTGATCGCGGCGGCGTGGTGATTGAGCCATGGCTGACCGATCAATGGTATGTCGATGCCGAGACGCTGGCCCAGCCCGCGATCAAGGCGGTACGCGACGGGGATATCGAGATTGTCCCGAAAAGCTGGGAGAAAACATATTTCAACTGGATGGAGAATATCCAGCCTTGGTGCGTGTCTCGCCAACTCTGGTGGGGGCATCGCATTCCGGCCTGGTTTGATGAAAATGGTAAAATCTATGTGGCTATGGATGACGCTGAAGCACAGGCTCAAGCAGGCGCAGACGTCAGCCTGACACGCGACCCCGACGTTCTCGACACATGGTTTTCCTCCGCTCTCTGGCCCTTCGGTACGCTCGGCTGGCCGGAAAACACCAAGGACCTTGACCGGCATTACCCGAACGACCTGCTGATCTCCGGCTTCGATATCCTGTTCTTCTGGGACGCTCGAATGGCGATGCAGGGCCTGCACTTCATGAAGGATGTGCCGTGGAAACGGCTCTATCTGCACGGGCTGGTGCGCGCTGAGGACGGTTCAAAAATGTCCAAATCCAAGGGTAATGTTGTCGATCCGCTGGGCCTGATCGATCAATATGGCGCGGATGCGCTGCGCTTCTTCATGGCTGCGATGGAAAGCCAGGGCCGCGACATCAAGATGGATGACAATCGCGTCGAGGGCTATCGCAACTTCGCCACCAAGCTCTGGAATGCCTCTCGCTTCTGCGAGTTCAATGGTATCGGTGCGAGCAAGACGCTCGCCGCGCCGGAAGCCGCCCTACCCGTCAATCGCTGGATCATTTCGGAAGTGATCGAGACACAGCAGACTCTCGACAAGGCGCTGGCCGACCTGCGTTTCGACGCGGGGGCAAACACCATCTATCACTTTACCTGGGACCGGTTTTGCGACTGGTATCTCGAACTGATCAAACCGGTTATGCAGGGTGACGATGCTGGCGCAGCCGATGAAACCCGTATCGTTGCCGGCTGGGTGCTTGATCAGATCATCGTCATGCTTCATCCGTTCATGCCGTTCATCACGGAAGAGCTTTGGCACAGCATGGCCGCCGAAACCGGCGGGCGGAATTATGATCTGATCGTTGCCAAATGGCCGCAACCCGAGGCCGAGGTTGATGTGCAAGCCAAAGCGGAAGTTGACTGGCTGATCAAACTGATCTCCGAAGTGCGTTCGGCCAAAGTGGAATTGAATATCGCGCCAGGTACAAAGATGACCGCCCATGTTGCGGGCGCAAGTGTCGAGCTTCAACAACAGATCGCTCGCCAGAGTGCAGCGCTTGACCGCGTCGGACGCTTGGAAACCGTCTCGTTTGATCCGGCACCGGAAGGCGCCTCGGCGCAAATTGTCGTTGATGGAGCAACCTATGTGCTGCCGCTCGCCGGTGCTATCGATGTTGATGCTGAAAAGACACGCCTCACCAAGGCGCTGGAGGCATCCCAAAAGGAAGCTAAATCGCTCTCCGGTCGCCTAGGCAACCCGAATTTCGTCGAGAAAGCAAAACCCGAAGCGGTCGAAAAAGCCCGTGCCGATCTGGCTGAAAAAGAGGCCGAAGCCGCACGTCTGCAGGAAGCTATCGAACGGTTGGGCTGATCCCGCTCCTGCGCAGGAAGGAGAATATCGCCAACATGTTCGAACACGGAAATATCTGGCATAGGGTCCCCGCCTGAGCGGGGCACCAATTTTCGATATCTCGCTTAGCTATCGTCGTCGCGCTGCATTCTTTTCGCACCGACGCGCATTTTCTCGGCCCCTTCGCGCATTTTTTCCGCACCGCGCCGTATTTCGGCGGCATTTGCCAACAACTGCTCGGCAGTGACTTTCGTCACTCTACCTTTATTATACCGCGCCGCCTCGTGTTCACGAAAAGCACCGTCCCGTTCCAGCCGGTCGGCATATGCTTCCATTTCATCAGCACCGCGCAGCATATCCTCTGCGCCCTTCTCCATATCAGCGATAGCTTCGGCCATCCCGGCCTGCACCTGGACCTTGATATCCCGGGCCAACGCTTCCCCCCATTCTTCATGGCGGGAATATTCTGCGTTTCGCGCATGACTTTCCATTGCCGGCACTATCGACGCGGTAACGAGACCCAGCCCCACGACCAGAAGGAAATTGCGATTATCAACCATCGGATTCTCCGTATCAGTCGGCCATGCCCGACGCATGACCTAATGACTACGGATGTAATCGATGATTATGAATTTACTATCGGCTATCGATTAACAACGCCTGGAAATGGACAAACGGTCGAGATGATACCTATCGACCCTGCGCTCTCCAGCGTTTGATAACGCGCTGGATGATTTCTTCTTCGCCACCATGTTCGCGCCACAGATCCGAGAATATCGGGTCTTCCGATGCCGGACGCCGTTCCTCGGCCAGCGTATCCAGCGAGACACGGATTGGAATTGCAACGCCTTCACCACAGCAGATCACTTCGCGATTGCGCAAGGCAGGGATCGAGTCGAGAAAGCCGCGTGCGCCTTCCGGCATTGCAGCCTTAACAAAGGCCTGATCTCGGTCATTGTTGAGACGCATCGACAGGATTGTACCACATTGTGAAAGCACGCCTTCGGCAAGGTCGGACGGCCGCTGGGTAATCAAACCCAGAGACACACCATATTTCCGGCCTTCCTTGGCGATCCGGCTGAGAATATCACGGACGCTGCTTTCTTCGGCAACATCATCATTCGGAATATAACGGTGCGCTTCCTCACAAACGAGAAGCATCGGGCGCTGAGCCTCGTTGCGGGCCCAGATTGCATAATCAAACACCAGACGACTGAGCACAGAAACCACCGTGGGCGTGATCTCTGACGGCATCGCCGAGACATCAATTATCGAAATAGGCTTGCCTTCGGACGGCAGTCTGAAAATCTTGGCGAGAAACGCCGCCATCGTGTCACCGACGAGCATCCCCGAAAACATGAAGCTGTACCGCGGATCGGCCTTGATCTCGTCAATCTTTGTTTTGAGCCGCTGATAGGGAGCGCTATTCGTCGCCTTGTCCAGCTTGCCCATTTCATTTTGCAGAATGCTGGTAAGATCGGACAGCAGATATGGCACTGGTGAATCCACCGTCAATTTTGCGACTTGCGCGGACGCCTGGCTTTTTGCTTTTGCGGCAAGCAGGCATTTCGCGAGAATGTCACAGTCCATCTGCTTGGCGTCGCCTTTGGACTGAACAAACACTTCGCAATGTTCGCGAAAATTCATCAGCCAATATGGCAAGTTCAGATTGTTCACGTCGAACAATTTGCCATTGTCCTTGAATGCCGCAGAATATTCACCGTGCGGATCGATCATGATGATATGACCTTCAGGAGCGAGATCACAGATTTTATGCAGAATGAGAGCCGCCGAAGTCGACTTACCGGTACCGGTTGATCCCAGCAGCGCAAAATGCTTGCCGAGCATGGCATCCACATAAAGCGCGCCGCGAATGTCATCGGTAGGATAGACCGTGCCGATTTCAACATTGGCGCGACCATCCGAAGCATAGACTTGCTTAAGGTCGGCTGTGGTCACCGCATAAACAAGCGACGCTGGCGTCGGGTAGCGAGTGACACCGCGACGGAAATTATAGATATGGCCGGTAAGCTGTTCTTCGTCACCCTCTCCCAGAAAATCGATCTCGGCAATCACCAATCCTGCTTGCCCCTCATAGAGCCTCTGGGTTCGGATATTGGCCAGCAGCCAGGTCTGACCGACACGAATCTTGATCTGGCTCCCCACTTGACCCGCCATTTTGACCGTCGGATCAGGATGATCGAGCAATTTGTTCAGGACAACACTATCCATGACAATTTTCGAACCCGACCCCGCGATCTCGATAACTTCTCCGATTTTATGGCCTTCGCTTCGCTTTGGAGCGGAGCCGTGGCTGCTGCTACCGTGTAACCCATTATGAGAAACCGGCGTTGCGCTGGCGGCGGAGAAATTATGTGATCCCATGTCGGACATTCGTGTTATTCCTGTTTTACTGGTCAGGACACAGAACTAGTGGGTCATGGTTAAGGAACGTTTACTGGGCGTGCAGAAAGAAAAATGCGGGACATCTGAGAGGAAACATGCCTCACATCTTGCGAAACAGATAACCAGCAGACCAACCCAGAACGACCGAAATAAACACAGCAATCAAGCCGTAGAGAAAACCATTTTTTTGGGACAGATTGGTGATAAACCGTCCCATCCCGATTTTTTCAATCGTAACCTCTTTGACTTCTGCTGCCTCAACCCGGCCATCGAGAATGAGGAAAGTTTCCGCCGTATAGTCGCCCACCGGTACACTGGCCGGGAGATTGATCCGCGCCTGATACAGCACGCTGTTGGTGATCTTGACGCTATTGGGTAAATTTTTGAAAAGTTCTCCACGGGATTTCAGATCCACCAATCCGTTAACGAAGCGGTCCAGTTCACGGCTGTCAATCGCACCGGCAGGAGAAAGCTGCAGATGATGAAGTCCCAACTCGTAGATGTCTGCTGTTTTTCCATCAACGATCTGATCAATCGGCTTGGAGGAAGCAACCGCGTAAAAGCCTGGAGCGGAACGGAATTCGCTGCTCGCAGCATTGATCCAGATACCCGCTATTTGCTGTTTCTCGCGAACGATGATTGATTCAACCGGTCCCTTGAGGACAACCACAATATCAGCCTGATCTTTATTGCGGGTGCCCGGCGGGTAGGTGATGGCACCAAACAGCAGCAATTGTGCGCCGTTAAAATCACCCCTGATACTGATGCGATCCTGGGATACTTCGGGAACCAGCACCGGTGTAGCCGCCACCGTCAACATTGTGATGCCGAAAAGCGCGAGCAAACGAGCCAAAAGAACGCGCCGCCGCATCATAGCAGTTGCACCGTGTAGATTTCATCGGGTTGGAATCCCAACCCCAATGCCATACGGATCGCAACAAGCAACACCATGGCTGCCAGGCTTAGCCGCAGATATTCAGGGCGCATGCGCTGGGCAAATTTTGCCCCCAGTTGCGCGCCAGTCACGCTGCCAAGCAGCAACAGCGATGCCAAAACGATATCGACCGCCCGCGTGGTCATGCTGTGCATCATCGTCGACGCGATGGTGACAAACAGGATTTGAAACAATGAGGTTCCGACCACCACTTGGGCGCCCATACCGAGCAGATAGAGCATCGCCGGCACCATGATAAAACCGCCACCGACACCCAGTAGCATGGTCAATATGCCGGTGAGAAGGCCGAGTATGAACGGGGCGATGGGCGAAATATAGAGACCTGAGCGGTAAAAGCGCCATCGAAAGGGAAGATTGGCGACCAATGGATGATGCCGCCTCTTGCGTGCAGGCATCGGCTTGCCGGCACGCATAGCTCGTACACTCTGCAAGGATTCTTTGAACATCAACCCGCCAATGCTCGACAGCATCAGGACATATAGCACATTGATGACGGTATCGATCTGGCCCCAGCGTTGCAAAATCTGGAAGAGCCCTGTTCCGATCAACGTCCCTATCATACCGCCGGCCACCAATATTGCGCCCATCCGGAAATCAACTCCTTTCCGGCGCATATGGGCGGCAACTCCCGAGATACTGGCTCCCGTGACCTGGGTGGATGCAGAAGCGGCAGCGACCGTTGGCGGTATGCCGTAAAAAATAAGCAACGGGGTGGTCAGAAACCCGCCACCGACGCCGAACATTCCCGACAAAATTCCCACCAGTCCGCCAAGAAGGACGATGACAAATGCATTGACTGAAAGATTGGCGATGGGGAGATAAATGTCCATATTCTCATTGGACTAATCTCTTTTTGTTGCGGGATAAAGGGCGTTGCCGTCTTGAATGATAGAATTCAATTCAATTGCTGCACAACCCCAATATTCTGCCGGTCTAAAAGCCTGTGGAAACGGTTATCGCCAGGCCGCTTTCCGGTCGCGCATGGCCAGCGACGCGAACTCGCCAATCGACCGCCACGCGCGCCGATGCGGTGCCAAGCGGAACTCTGAAATCGGCACGCGGTCCGACATCGAGTCGGCCGATCTGGCGTTGACCACCGGCCCATACCCCTGCCCCAACAGATAATTTCTTGCGATCGGCTTCTGCAATCGGGCGCAGCACGGTCGCAGACCCGTCATAGAAATGGGTCTCATAGTCACCCAGCACATATCCCGCCTGTGCATAAGTCTCGAGTGTAACTTTTTCGATGATATGATCCGGTCCCGTACCACCTGCGACATAAAAAGCCGTCCCACGGCCACCGCCAGAATCCGCAGCCAGCCTTTGCTCGGCGTAGATAGAAAAAGGCAGGCTATGCATTGGATGCACCTTCACGCCAATGGCGACTTCCTCTTGCGACAGCGGAGCCAGCGCCGCGGATAGTCGGCCATAGGCCGCCAATTCGGGGGCGGGATGGATCAATATTGGATAGGACAGGATGAAACCGATCTGGCTGCCGCCATATTGACCATTTGATATGATCGCCCCACCTCCTCTCGACTCCGTCTCTAGACTTTGGGAGGTTTGTCTGACGAAAACCCAAGAATAGCCGCTTAATCCCTTCCCGCGTTGCTTGGCAGCGAAATGCGATATTGGCCTGATCTGTTCAATTTCCGACTCAGAACCTGAATCCTGCTGGAATGATGCGCCGGGTGGAAGCCTGTAACCAGCAACTTCCGGTTGGATCATCGTAAATAAATTATTACGCCGGTTAACACGCCGGTCCGCAGAAAGCAGATCCATGGACCTGTGTGCTGGATCGCGCAAAAAATTGGCGTCGTGTGCGTTGATCACATTATCCCGAGCGAAGGATGGTGACGAAAATTGAAATTTGATTGAATATTTCTTTCCCGTACTGTGAACGGGGTCGGCGTCACGATTTGCTATCTTCTCCAACGTCGGGCTTGTCGGATCTACAAGATTGTTTGCAGGAACATTCCATGAGATGACGCGCACCATTATCCATATGACCAACAGACTTCCCCAAGCGCGAAGAGGAGCACCGGCAACCTTGTAAGGCACAGCATCAATTCCTATCGCCATCCGAACAATTTGACCTCAATTGTTCAACTTGCTCAATTTCGGGATAGAAATGGCGCGTTTTCTCCCAATTCACAGGATGACCGGCCAGTTGATGAATATAGTGGCCAATGGCACGCCAGGCAGCCAGAATATTGATCAGATTGGCCACGATTGTCCTCGGTATCGACAAAAGCGCTTCGCGAAGTCCATACAGCGAAAAAACAAAATAGCTTTTCAGAAGCACTCGCCACATCAGGAATCCCGCATTGACGACAAGCAATATTTGCAAAAATTTAGAGACGGGCTGCAGTTTGTAGATGCCGAACAGTTCGGCAAGCAGCAAGACACCTGTCAACATTACAGCGATATAGGCGATCGCGAGGACGACGGCTGCAAGACAGGCTTTGCGGTCACGCAGTCGCATCCAATTCTCTCGCCAGCTATTATTCCATCCCAGCCGATCCCATCCCGACAAAGCGATACCCGCTATCCAGCGACTTTTCTGACGAATGGCATCTTCAAGTTTTTCGGGAAAAAACTCCTGCGTCGCGACCAATTGTCCGTGCCGATCTCGAAGTCGCGCAAAAATGCCGCGAGCCCCTCCTCCTGTCAAATTGAGGCCCAGTTCATAATCTTCTGTCATACTGTCTGCATCGAAAGGCTTCCCCTTCGTCCGGACAGACAGTTTCAACAGAGCATCGCGGGCAAAAGCACAACCAACACCGGCAGAAGGGATTGAGGCTCCGAGCGCCTCGCGCATCACCATTTGCTTGCCATGTAGTTCAGCAAACTCGTCGCCATAATGACCTGCGACCCAACGCGAACGGCTCGCCCGGCGCGGTATGACGGGCAGTTGGACGAGCGCGGCCCGGCCGATCAGATATTCGAGAAGTCGCAGTTCCTGAGGATGAACAATATCTTCGGCGTCGTGCAGCACAACCGCCTTAAAATTCATCCTTTCCTCAATCTCGTCCTGACACAAGGCATCCCATAGATGATTGAGACAATCCGCCTTTGTCGTTGGTCCGTTTCGTCGACAGATGACAATCCGGACATTGTCCATACCGGACGACGCTGTCGCAACCGCCGCAATGGTCTTGGGATCATTGGGATAACAACCGACGTAAATACGATAATTGCTTGATGTCCATTGCTGCAAACATCTCGCCAGCATTGCACCAATGACCGTCGCCTCTTTCCAGGCCGGTACAAATATCGCCATCCGGCATCCGGGCGCGATTTCACCCAGTGTTTCAACGGTTGCCCGATTATAGCGGGAATAAACGAACAGCTTGCGCTGCAAGCTGTAAAAAATCCACAGCCCATCAAAAACCAGATCGTCAGTTGAACCGACCAGAAAGCACAGGCTCGCAAAAAGCAGCATTTCTTTTTGCAAAATGTCGAGAAATAGCAAAAAATAATCGCTCGCCATGGTTATACTCCGTCGTTTCACAGAAGCGGTGCTGCTGCAGAAAATGAAGACAATGGTTAGAAATAGGTGACCTGGCCGGTATGCGACGTTAGCTGGAATTGATTTCGCAATCGGGCAGCATGGGCGTGTGTTCAGTGGAACCGATCGCCAGTGCCAGAAGCATAGGATAGGCCCAGAACACTGCTCCAGTTGCAAAAGCCCAAGAGGTTATCTGCGGTGCCACCATCATCGCTGTATGAACCGTCACCGCAAGCAAGTGAAATGCGGTTGCCCACATCGGCCAAAAACGATCAGATTTCAGGGCCAGATAAATCAACGCAAAAAGTGCGATGATATCAATTGCAAATATGCCGATTTCCACGCTTGTCCAGGCGGTGCCAAACAGCCTGCTCATGATCAACGTAAAAACAGACCCGATGATCATGATCGCCGCGCCGAAATATTCAGAACGGGAACCGCGGAAAACGGCATATCCACAACAGGCGACCAAAAAAATATAATATATGTAAGCCCAGATTGTATTGAAGATCATAGCGCCAAGGCCATGGTCATGCGGGTGTCCGTTACATTTTGGGCAGACACGGTCACAAATGACTAGGCAGCATGGTCTGTCATATTGACTATTTTTACATCCTTTCTGTTTTGAAGCACCGGTGGCTTCATATCCCCGCTGCCCATCGCCATTGCCTGCAATCCGATTTGATCTCGCGTTTCTGCCAGTCGGTTGTGCGTTGCAATCAGTTGCCCTCTGGCATCAACCAATGCGGACAAGGTCTCGGCCGCTTGCGATATCGCATCTTGGCCGACCACAGCCGACAAATTGGCATTCGCCCTAGCAACCGGCATATATCCCGCCAAATCGGCCATTTTGCATATTGCTTCGTCAACAGCCTGTTCCGTGGCAAACAGTCGTTGCGCCAAATTGTCAGCAGCATTTCGTCGTTGTTTCAGCATCAATCTTCCTTTCCCCAAAATCGACATCTCTCGCAATTCAAAGTCACCTATTCGAGGTGCGGATGCGCATTCCAGATCGATTGCTGATCAACCTTTGAGCCGGGAAAGCGCTTCCAACCCCGCGAGAAGTCCACCGAAAGATAAAGCGGATCCGACAGCGATCGCCAATATCCACCCCAATCGTTCCGCGGTACCAAGCGTATTTTTCTCGCCACGATGTCGCGGAACGGGAAGCGGCCGGTGCCTGATTTCTGATTTCTCAAACGCCATGACAACAGCACTGCCATCCACATCTGAACCATCATTTATCAGTCCCGCCCTGTTTCTTGCGTAACTTACGTTCCTTCCGGTCGATGACTGGGGTTCCCCGTTTTTTCCGGACGGCTCAACATCCGATATTTGATATATCAATGGTTGATAAACGGCTTCTAGATCAAGCGCAGCAAATTTGCGTGCCGCCTCGAATCTCGACTGCACGTCCAGAATACGCATAGCCATGCGTAATCGTTGATCTACCGTATGCGGAGAAATTCCCAGTTCCCTGGCGATTTCCTTGGAGTTGTGATGCGCTAGCACAAGCCGCAAACAATCGCGCTGCCCCTCACTCAATCGCTCGACCGCAGAAATCGTCATGCCGCGCAAGCCCGCTCGAATCGTATATTACAGAATTGAAGAATCCGATATCTACCAGCAAATTTACAGCAAAAAACACCATGAAATTGCCAATAACCAGCTCGCTGCGCCATATCTGCCCCCTGATTGCGACGGTTTGACTGACTGATACGTCTTGTTACAATAGCAGAAATCCTCAATTTCGTGAAATTTATTCACCTCTCGTGCCCATCGGGACCCAGAGAGGTGTTTCAACCCAATGCGCGGCAAAGTCCTCTGGACTTGTCTTCATGTTCAGGCCATCAACAATAAAAAATGGAGAGAGCATGAACGCAACTCAGGCAAAGCCTCTGACGAATACCGGGCTGGCATATCGATCCGATGGATATCGGAACTATGTAATAATTTCGCTGATGCTACTCTACACGCTGAACTTCATCGATCGCATTTTGATCGGCGTAGTCGCCCAACCCATCATCGAAGAATTCAGACTGCAGGATTGGCAATTCGGCCTGTTGTCCGGCTTCGGCTTTGCTCTCATGTATACGATTATGGGTATCCCCATTGCCCGCCTTGCCGAGCGCATGAACCGCGTCAAGATCATAGCCGCCAGTGTCATCTTGTGGTCGTTCATGACCGCAATGTGTGGAATAGCAGGCAGTTTCATTGCGTTGCTCGTTTTCCGAATCGGTGTCGGCATAGGAGAAGCCGGCCTCACGCCTGCCGCAAATTCCATAATTTCAGATTATTTTCCGCCACGTAGTCGCGCCCGAGCGATAGCCATATATACCATGGGCATCACGTTGGGCGGTGTGCTGGCCAATGCTTTTGGCGGTCCGATTACCGAGCTATTCTCGTGGCGCGAGGCGTTTCTGGCGCTTGGTATACCCGGCGTAATTTTCGGGGTGATTTTTCTGTTCACCGTTGAGGAACCACCACGCGGCTATGCCGACCCCCCGACAGCAACCAAACCCCAGAAAATGGGAATAGCAGACACGGTCCGGGAAGTGGCGGCCAAGCGTAGTTTCTGGATCAACATGTTCGCCGCCGCTCTGGTCGCCTTCGTCGGTTATGGTGTCAGCAATTTTCAGGTCGCCTTTTTCCAGCGCGTGCACGAGATGTCGATCTCGGAAGTGACGCTTCAAATTGCCGTACCTCTGGGCCTCGCTGCATCGGCTGGTGCTTTTTTTACCGGCTATCTGACCGAGAAAATGAGCGGTCGCTATCCTAATGTAGTGGCATGGCTGCCGGGCGTGATGCTGATCATATGCGTGCCGCTTTATTGGCTTGGCTTCACCACCGAAAGCGTACCCTTTGCTCTGGCGGCACTGTTGTTCGCTGCTGTTCTGCATTACGGCTATCTCGGTGCTCAATATACCATCTGTCAGGGCGTCGCGAGCCCGCAGTCCCGCGCAACCGCCGTTGCCCTGTTCCTGTTCATCGTCAACCTCATCGGTTATGGCTGCGGCCCTCTTGTCATGGGGATCGCGAGCGACATGCTGATGAGCACCAATCTTGCCGGTTCCCAGTTTGCCGCAGAGCTGACCGGCCAGATCTGCAAAGGTCGGCCGGAAGATCTGATCGCCACCCTCGGCGCCGCTAAAGCTGACGCCTGCCTGACAGCGAGCGCGGAGGGACTGCGCTGGTCGATGATCTATATCGTCGGCCTGTTCTTTGTCGCAGGCGGTCTTTATATCTTCGTCTGCAAGACACTCCAAAAAGACCTCGTAGCAAAGATGAGCTAGACCCATATGGCCCGCCCCGAACCATGGCAGCTGAAGCCTGCCCACTATCCCGTATCGGTCACCATGCAGACGCGGTTTCAGGATATCGACCCGAACCGGCATCTCAACAATGTCGCCTTCGCGGCGATGTTCGAGAATGCGCGGGTTCGCCTGAACCGTAGCCTGCGTCCCTGGGCAGAGCGACCGAAGAACGAACGCAGCATGGTCGCGGCGGTGACGATCAACTATCTCGGCGAAGGGCAATATCCCGATGACGTCGAGATCAGTTCGGGCGTCAGCAAGGTCGGAACATCGAGCTATGTCATCGCCCAGGCCATGTTCCAGAACGGCCAATGCATCGCCACCTGCGAATCCGTCATCGTCTGCCGTACCGACGGCGAAGGAAAGCCGCTGCGCCAGGAAGTCGTGGATGAACTTGAGAAGATGCGGACGACCGGTTAGAGCCTTCCCTTCAGCCCTGCCGTTCGTACTAGACCTGGGCAAGCCCCTTCGACGAGCTCAGTACGAACGCTATATATCGACCGTCATTTTTCAGTCGGTAAAATTCGCGGTCCGCTTCTCCATGAACGCCATCACCGCTTCGACCTGATTGGGTGTCCGGCTGACCTTGTCCTGACCGACCGATTCCATCATCAAGATTTCGTCTTCGTTCATGTCGGGCAACTTGTTGATCAGTTGCTTTGCCAGTTGCACCGCCTGCGGATGCTTCCGGGCAATTTCACGCGCGATTTCCATCGCCCTAGCATGGGGGCTTTCCGAGACATGCGTTGCAAAGCCAAGTTCCTTTGCTTCCTCGCCGGTGAATATGCGGTTGGTATAGGTCAGCTCGCGCAGGATGTCGTCGCGAACGAAACTGCGCCAGGTGGTAAAGCTGCCCATATCGGGGATCAGCCCCCAGCGCATTTCCATGATCGACAATTTCGCATCCGGAGCGACCACGCGAATGTCCGCTGCACTGGCAAATTGCAGGCCACCACCGATACAGGGACCGTGAACGGCAGCGATGACCGGAGCTTTCAGCTTGCGCCAGAGCAACACGATATGCTGATATTTATTGGCGTTGCCAAAGGTACGTTCCGCCAGGGTGTTGGCGAGTGGTGACGTCTCGCCGTCCTTGCTCGGTTCGGATGCGGCAGCGGCGGATGCAGCGAAACTGCCCATGTCGAGGCCAGCGCAAAAAGCCTTGCCTTCGCCCGAAAGAACAATGGCACGAATGCCCTCCATCTCCGCCAGCTTTTCGCCCGCTTCCACAATCGCATCGATCTGCTCGGCATCGAGCGCGTTCATTTTGTCCGGGCGGTTGAACCGGACATCGGCAATATGGTCTTTGACGGAAATCGTGACGCGTTCTGACATGGCTAGGCTCCGGTTTACTGGATTCGATGGGAATTCATGAACTCTGTTTAATCGCCCAATTAACAAGCGGCAACTGGTCATTGCCAAAATACATCCGTTCCTCTTCGCCAAAGGGCACGAATATGCTTGGCGACCCAAAAGCGCCGCGGGCGATGCCCTCTTCGGTATTGGCGCGCAGCCGGTCCTTGATTTCCTGCTCCTGCGTTCGCGCCGCAAGGGCAGCACCGTCCATGCCAAGCTCGTTGGCGATCGCAATCAACACTTCCGGATCATCAAGATTGCGCTGGTCTCCATAATAAGCGTTGAACGCAGAGGTTGCGAATTTGTGCAGCGCGGCCTGATCATCCTCCAGTGCGCAACATATACGCATTGCATGGACCGACTTGACCGGATGATGCTCGCTCGGAAAATTCATCGGTAGGCCGGCCAGCTTCGCCCAGTCCTTGAGCACACGAAAACTATGGACGAATTTGCGATTGTCGGGATTATCCCGCGCCGCGTAGATGTCCTGGTTCACTGCATTGAACACGCCACCAACGAGAAACGGTTTCCAGATAATAGCTGCGCCATTCTCTTTGATGATCGGCTGGATATTGTGGAAGGCAAGGCACGTCCACGGAGACGAGAGATCAAAAAAGAATTCCACTGTTACCGCCATATTTTGGTCCTTATTCTAATCCTTCTCTCACGGAGAGAAGGGCTGTTTCCTATTCCTTCAACCCGAACAATGTCTTGCGCGTCTGCGCATCGTCCTGCGGGTTGCGATTGATCTTGTCGCGGCCGACAGCCATGCCCCGGCGCAGACCTTCGCGCTGTTTCAGTACTTCATACCAGCGCTTTACATGGGCAAAATCGTCGAGGGCAATCTCCTGCCGCTTGTAGGTCTGCACCCAGGGAAAGCAGGCCATGTCGGCGATGCTGTAAACTTCACCGGCGAGATAGTCATGGCCCGCCAGCCGCCGGTCCAACACGCCGAATAGCCGCAGCACTTCCTTGCGATAGCGTTCGGTGGCATATTCTATCCGATCCGGCGCGTAGAGTTTGAAATGACCATGCTGGCCCATCATCGGCCCCAGCCCGCCCATCTGCCACATCAGCCATTCCGTCGCGGCAATCTGCCCGCGCAGGTCATGCGGCAGAAAGGCCTCCGCCTTGTCCGCCAGATAAAGCAGGATCGCTCCGGTCTCGAATATAGATACCGGCTCGCCGCCATCGGCCGGATCATGATCGACAATTGCGGGAATCCGGTTGTTCGGACTGATCGCGAGAAACTCCGGTTCAAACTGTTCGCCTGCCCCGATGTTCACCCATTTGATATTATAGTCGAGCCCGCTCTCCTCGAGCATCACCGATATTTTCCAGCCATTGGGTGTCGGAGCAAAATACAAATCAATCATAAGCGCGAACCATCCCCAATGCACTTTACAAACTTTACAGTGTTATGATTTCAAATTCCCGACGGCGCAATCAACCGCACCAGCGGGGTCAGAATTGCATATTTCGGGTCAGTGAACATCATACCCCAACGTGGCATAAAAGCTGCCCGGTAGGACAGCGAAATATGATATTATTTGCGCGCGTAACGGGAAAGATCGATACGCCACCCAGCACCAATGCCCTATCGACGTTTCGATAATTATAGAAATATGGTTGACGTCCAGATATTATTTTTATATTTCCATGACTATCGAAATGATGGAGTCGTTCATGGAAACAGAACAGGCGGTAGACGCTCTGGCGTCGCTCGCACAGGAGCATAGGCTGTCGATATTCCGGTTGCTGGTGCAGGCCGGAAAAGAGGGACTTGCCGCCGGCGCGATTGCCGAGAGACTGGGAGTCCCACCCAGTTCGCTATCCTTCCATCTCGCCCATCTGACCCGTTCCGGCCTGATCAGTCAGGAGCGCCAATCCCGTACCCTGATCTACCGGGCCGACTATGCGGCGATGAATCAACTCGTCGCCTATCTGCTCGAAAATTGCTGCGCCGGCAATGCCTGCGCGGTGGACCTTCTCGTCTCACAAGGAGCCTGCAAATGAAAAGAATGCATATTCATCTCTCCGTCGAAAGCATCGACAAGTCGGTCGCTTTCTATACCAGCCTGTTCGGCGCGGAGCCAACCGTCCTGAAGGAGGATTATGCCAAATGGATGCTCGATGACCCGCGCGTCAATTTTGCCATGTCGAGCCACGAAGGTGCAAATCGCGGGGTCGAGCATATCGGTATCCAGTCGGAAAATGCCGAAGAGCTGGCCGAGGTTTATGGCCGGATTCAACAGGCCGGCGGCGCGATATTTGACGAAGGCGCGACCACCTGCTGTTACGCGCAGTCGGAGAAAAACTGGACGGCGGATCCCGATGGCGTGGCCTGGGAAGCCTTTCTGACCAATGGTGAAGTCACCGATTATGGCAATCGCGTCGATCTCGGCCAGCTCGCCTCCGGCAATGCGGCCGATGGCACTTGCTGCACGCCCGAAATGAAGCCGCAAACCGCCGCTTCATCCTCCTGTTGCGGATAATCATATGACCGACAAGATTTTTAACGTGCTGTTCCTCTGCACGGGAAATTCGGCACGCTCGATATTGGGAGAAGCCTTGCTCAACCGCGATGGTGCGGGTCGCTTCCGTGCCTATAGCGCAGGCAGCTTCCCCAAGGGAGATGTCCATCCCATGGCACTTGAGATTCTGGATCAGCTGGAATTTGATACCGACGGCCTGCGTTCAAAAAGCTGGGATGAATTTTCTGCGCCCGACGCCCCGCAGATGGATTTCATCATAACCGTTTGCGACAATGCTGCGGGCGAAACCTGCCCGATATGGCCGGGCCATCCCCTAACCGCCCATTGGGGCATTGAAGATCCGGCCGCTGTCGAAGGCGATGCGCAACGCGACGCATTTCTGACCACGTTGCGCTATATGCGCAACCGGATCAGCCTGTTGCTCAACCTGCCGATCAATGCCCTGGACGAACTCAGCCTGAAGACCCGTCTGGCAGCGATTGGCGCAGACGAAACCGCCAAAGAACGGAATATATAATGGGACTGTTTGAACGCTGGCTTTCCTTATGGGTTGGCCTTGCGATATTGGCTGGCCTGCTGCTCGGCAATATCGCACCCGGATTGTTCAGTCTGATCGCCGGTTTCGAATATGCCTCGGTCAATCTCGTCGTCGCTATTCTGATCTGGGCGATGATCTATCCGATGATGGTCGCGGTTGATTTCGGTAGCCTGAAAGATATCGGCAGCAAACCCAAGGGGCTGATCATTACCATTGTCGTCAACTGGCTGATCAAGCCCTTCTCGATGGCGGCGCTTGCCGTGCTGTTCTTCGACTATATCTACAGCGGAATCATATCCGGCGAGGATGCGCAGCAATATATCGCCGGCCTGATCCTGCTCGGCGCAGCCCCCTGCACCGCAATGGTTTTCGTCTGGTCGCAGATGACCAAGGGCGATGCCGCCTATACGTTGGTGCAAGTCTCGGTGAACGACCTGATCATGATCGTCGCCTTTGCCCCGATCGTCGCATTGCTGCTCGGCGTGACCGATATCGCCATTCCGTGGCAGACTCTGCTTCTGTCGGTATTGCTATACGTGGTTGTGCCATTGGTTGCCGGCGCAATCACCCGGCGGATTGTCATTTCCAGCCATGACAATGATGTCGCGGCGGTGGATCAATTCACGGCGCGGCTGAAACCGGCGTCAATCATGGGTCTGCTGGCGACCGTCGTCCTGTTGTTTGCTTTTCAGGCGCAGACGATATTGACGCAACCGGTGCTGATCCTGCTGATCGCTATCCCGATCATCCTGCAGTCCTATGGCATATTCGCCGTGGCTTATGCAGCGGCATGGGCATGGAAAGTGCCGCACAATATTGCGGCCCCCTGCGCGCTGATCGGGACGTCAAATTTCTTCGAACTGGCAGTCGCGGTTGCTATCGGCCTGTTCGGCCTGTCCAGCGGCGCGGCATTGGCGACGGTGGTCGGCGTGCTGGTCGAGGTGCCTGTGATGCTCTCGCTGGTTGCGATCGCGAACCGGACGAAGAAAGGTTTTGTCGACTAGGGGGACAAGCCCCCCGCACGTTCGTCAATCCGAAAGACTGGGCATGATCCTATAGTCGATTGGTTTGAAACTGCCGCCATTTGACGCATATGCCGAACAGGCTGTCAGTCCGATCACAAGGTCCATTTCGGCGTGCAGCCGGAGGACGTCGCCGGCCTTGCTCACCGGCGGCAGTACTTCCATCTTTCCCGTCGCCTGATCTACCGGAACGTTCATGAAGATATTAAAGGCACAAGGGATGGCGTCCGGCTCGACATCATAAGGTGCCAGCGATTCTGCGAGATTGCCAAAACAGCCACGATGCACCGGCTTATCGGGATAGAAATGCTTGAACGTATCTTCGCTGCAAGGGGTGAGCAGAAAGTCGTGGGAACCTACCGTGTCGTGAACGATTCTGAGCATCGGATTCGAACGGTTCGACCAAAGCCGGTTGCCTTCGCCAAGCTTGATAGTTTCCTCATAATCAAATGTTCTACCGTTCGACAGGACTTCCCTGACATCATCGGCATTATAGGCAAGCAGGTCTGAGACCTGTCCGCCGTCCGGATCGATCACTTCGAGGAACTGGCCTTTCAGGAGCCGGAACGCTGCGCCGGAACGCGGTGAAATGCGCGTCACACTCATGTTGAGCGCCGATCCTGAAACGGACATTGCCAGTCATCGTCAACCATTCGGCCGCTATATTGGCGGGCTTCGCTGGACTCGCCATGTTTTGCCAGCATGGGATTGATGTCACCGGCCAGCTTGCGGTCGCGATCGAGGATGGTGTCGCGCATCTTTTCATAACGGCCCTCTTCCCGCAGCCGTTCGAACTGGTCATGGAGATTGAAGATGAGTGCCGGTTGGGAAAAACGACGCGCGGGACGCGAGGCGTTGGGATGCAGACCGATAACAAAAAAGGCCTCACCGCCAAAACTCAAGGAAAAATGGGGATCATCAGGGTTGGCGCTGACCCGTTCGTCATAGGATTGGCCCAGCCAGGCATCCTTGTCAGCCATCGACTGGATTCGCTCCCACATCAGTTTTTCAAATTCGGCTTCCGACAAATTTTTCGGATCGTCGAATATCACGGCCAGACTGCGGAAACCCTCTGTGCACGCGCGATATTCGCGGGCCCAGGCGAGCAGTTCGCGATGGATCATCAGATCGTCCCAATTGCTGTCGAGCCGGTGAGCAACTATGGTTTTGAGATTGTCGCGCGCCAAGGCTGACTTCGCGCCGACACAGGGGAATTTCGGCTGTGAAATCATCGCGCCAATAGTGTCTTGCAGCTCTTCCAGACGGTTGATTTTATAGTCTGTATCCAGCAGGTTTGAATGGTTCATGCCGATCCTTACGCTTAAAAAACGGAAGGGTTCCGTCCTGTCACCATAGCGGCAAGAAATGCCTCCTCAGCTTCGTTTCGGATCAATCCCGTTATCAGCCGGCAAATGGGCTATGCCGCACTCCCGCTTTCACAACACTTCTTCCCCACGCTTCAAAAGCCCGCTAATGGGCGCGGATGACCGCAGAAAAACCAAAGCTCATCATCCGCATGGCGGAACTGGAAGATGCCAGAAAAATCTCCGCCCTGTCCCGCAAGGTATATGGCAAGGGTGAGGGCTATACCGCCGAGGAAGTGCGTGGTCAGATCAACAATTTTGCCGATGGCCAGCTGGTGGCGGAATATGAAGGCAAGATTGTCGGCCATTGCGCGACCTTCCAGATCTCGGAGAAAACCGCCCGCGCCGCCCATAGCTGGTCGGAAATCACCGGCGGCGGCTTTGCTGCGCGGCACGATCCGAACGGCGAAATTCTCTATGGCATGGAAGTCAGTGTCGATCCGGATTACCGGCGACTGCGCATCGGGCTGCGCTTCTACAAGGTCCGGCGCGAGCTCTGTCAGCATCTCGGGCTGAAAGGGATCATCTTCGGCGGGCGGCTGCCCGGCTATGCCCGGCGCAAGCGCAAATATCCCGATCCGGCCGATTATCTCGCTGCCGTGGTCGACAAGCAGTTCCGCGATCCGGTGATCAATTTCCAGCTCAATCAGGGCTTCGTACCGCTCGGGATTTTGAAAGACTATATGCCGACAGACAAGCCGTCTGGCGGCAACGCGGTGCACATGTTCTGGGAAAATCCGCTGGCGGCCGAAGCCAAGCTGGTGACTCAGACGCCGCACGATCGCCTGCCGCAGTCGGTGCGCGTGGCGACCGTACAGTTCCAGATGCGCAAGATCGCCTCGCAGACCGAATTTGAAGAGCAGGTCGAATATTTTGTCGATGTCGCAGCCGATTATGGCGCGGACTTCGTGACCTTCCCGGAATTGTTCACACTGCAATTGCTGTCTCTGGAGGGCGAGAAGCTGGATCCGGCGCAGGCGATCGAGAAGATCGCCGAATATACAGACCGCTTCAAGGAAGTGATGGAGAAGCTGGCGGTTTCCTATCATATTAACATCATCGGCGGCTCCCACCCGACGCGCATGGACAATGGCGATATTCGCAATATATCCTATGTTTTCCTGCGCAACGGCGCCATCTACACGCAGGACAAGCTGCACCCGACGCCCAGCGAAGTGCGCTGGTGGAATATCAAGGGCGGCTATGGCGCGGAAGCGATTCCGACCGATTGCGGGCCGATCGGGGTCATGATCTGCTATGACAGCGAGTTCCCGGAAATGGCGCGCCATCTGGTCGATCAGGGCGCGATGATCCTGTTCGTTCCCTTCTGCACCGACGAGCGGCGCGGCTATTTGCGGGTGCGCTATTGCTGCCAGGCGCGTGCGGTGGAAAACCAGTGTTATGTCGTGATGTCCGGCGTGGTCGGCAATTTGCCAAATGTCGAGAATATGGACATTCACTATGCCGAGAGCGCCATTCTGACCCCCTCGGATTTCCCGTTCGCGCGGGACGGCGTCGCAGCAGATACAGCGCCCAACACCGAGACCATCGCGCTGGCCGACCTGTCGATGACAAGCCTGCTCACCAGTCGGCAATCCGGAGCCGTGCAGAATCTGAAAGACCGCCGCTTCGATCTTTATCGGGTGCTCTGGAAGGGTTAGGCCCTGCCCCGAACGGCGTCTGACCCGACACCATTCGGTCCCGGCAAGCCAATCATCCCTTGCTCAGGAACCTCTTGATATTGCGTGCGGCCTGCCGGATGCGCTGCTCATTCTCGACCAGCGCAAGCCGGACGTAGCCCTCACCCTCGTCACCAAAGCCGGTTCCGGGCGCCACCGCCACACCAGCTTCTGCGATCAGGCGTTTGGAGAATTCCATCGAACCGAGATGTTTGAACTGTTCCGGAATGGGGGTCCAGGCAAACATGCTCGCTTCGGGTGCCGGAATGTCCCAGCCGGCACGGCCAAAGCTTTCGACCATGATATCCCGGCGCTTCTTATAGAGCGCGCGATTTTCGGCAATGATGTCCTGCGGGCCGTTGAGCGCCGCCGTTGCGGCCACCTGAATCGGCGTGAAGGCACCATAATCGAGATAGGATTTGACCCGCGTCAGCGCGCCGATAAGCTTCTGGTTGCCGACCGCAAAGCCCATGCGCCAGCCGGGCATCGAGTATGTTTTGGACATGCTGGTAAATTCAACCACGCAATCCTTCGCTCCCTTGATCTGGAGCATTGAGGGCGTCGGCGTATCACCGAAATAAATCTCGGCATAAGCGAGATCGCTGATAACCCAGAGCTTGTGCTCGCGCGCAAAATCAACGACCTTCTGGTAGAAATCGAGATCGGCGACATAAGCCGTGGGGTTGCTCGGATAGCCCATCACCAGTACCGATGGCTTCGGCACGGTATAGCTCATTGCATATTCCAGCCGGGTGAAGAAATCCGGTCCCGGTGCGGCCGGAATCGAACGGATTGCGGCCCCTGCGATGATAAAACCAAAGGTATGGATCGGATAAGACGGATTGGGCGCAAGCACGACATCGCCGGGAGCAGTGATCGCCTGTGCCAGATTCGCCAGCCCCTCCTTGGAGCCGAGTGTCACGATGACCTCGCTCTCGGGATCCAGATCAACGTCAAAACGACGCTTGTAATATTTCGCCTGCGCCAGCCGCAGCCCCTTGATGCCCTTCGACGCCGAATAGCGATGCGCGGTCGGATCATTGGCTGTTTCACAGAGCTTGTCGATCACATGCTTTGCCGGCATGCCGTCCGGATTGCCCATGCCGAGGTCGATAATATCCTCACCGCGCGCTCGCGCTTCCGCCTTCATCGCGTTGACTTCAGCGAAGACATAAGGCGGCAGACGTTTGATGCGGTAAAATTCTTCGGACATTATTTTGGTCGATTCATTGCTCAAGTTTCATGGAACCGCTGCTTTGCGCAACTTTTATGTGATTGTCGAGGAATTCTGTGCC
>CAJQNR010000085.1 GCA_905479715.1 uncultured Sphingorhabdus sp. | reverse complement strand
TCACCGGAACGATCCTGTTCCTTGTTTAGTTAGTTGGAGTAAAATGATGAAATCCCCCATGATCACCCCCCTGATCCTCTCTTCCGTCGTCGGCGCCGTTGCCGTGGCCACCCCCGCCGCGGCGCAGTCCGACTCAACCTTCACCGGTCCGCGCGTCGAAATTCTTGGCGGCTATGACACGTTGCGTTCGGGCAGCGACGTTGACGTCGACACCGACAATGACGGCATTTTCGAGAATAATACGCTCGACCAGTCGGTCGACGGCTTCGCTTATGGCGTCGCGCTCGGCTATGATTTCGACGCCGGCCCGGTCGTGCTGGGCCTCGAAGGCGAATATATGGATTCGACCGGCGAGCAGGAAGGCGATGAAGATATCAATGCGCCTTTCGGCTATCGCATCAACCTGAAACGCGACCTCTATATCGGTGCGCGTATCGGTGCCAAGGTCACCCCGACCACATTGCTTTACGCAAAGGGCGGTTATACCAATACCGCAGTCGAATCCCGCTTCCAGGACCGGGCCGAAGCCGATGGTATCAACCTCAACTTCGACGACAGCCAGCAGGTTGACGGCTATCGTCTGGGTGCCGGCGTCGAGCAGGTGATCGGAACCGGCGGAAACGGCAACGGCTCCGGCGCGTTCGTCAAACTCGAGTATCGCTATTCCAACTATAGCTCGCTCAAATATAACGACACCTTGTTCAACGACAGCAACGAAATCGGCGTCGACCTCGACCGTCACCAGGTGGTCGCGGGTGTCGGCTTCCGCTTTTAAGCCGGAGCTAGGCTAACAACAGAAGGGCGCGCCGTTCGATGCACGGCGCGCCCTTTTTTGGATTTATTTCTGGAAAAGACAATTGCACGCTGCGAACAGTCTACCCGTCCACTAAGGCCATAAGCTGCGAGGGAAAGGGCATCGCCAGCGCTTCGGCATCATCGCCAGCCAGCCAGCGTTCATAGTCATCCGGCTGCAGGATAACGGGCATTGCCTTGGGATGGACAGGCTTGACCAGCGGGTTGGGCTCGCAGGTCAGAAAAGCGAAAACATCGCCTTCGTCCGATGGCCGCCATATTCCGGCAAAGGCGGACACCGGCGTTTCCTTCACTTTGAACCAGCATTCTTCCCGGCCCGCACCGGCTTTTGGCTCGGCAAAGCGGGTGAAGGGCACAAGACAGCGATGTTGGGGCTTTGTGAGCATGGATCGCCAGAACGGACTGGACAGGTTGCGGACATTGGTGATGCGCTTGGTCACCGTGGTCCCAGGGCGCTTGCCCTTCATGGTCAGGGGCACGCCCCATTGCATGCTGTCCAGTTTCTTCTCCCCCTGATCAATACGCACAACCGCGGCCTGGTATTTCGGCCAGATATCGATCTTTATTTCGGAAAAGGGCGGAGCAATGTCGCTGCCGATATACTCCTGCCATGTCGGGATGGCTTCAGGGTGATTCTGGTAATGGTTACACATAAACGCAATTCAGCATGACCCGGCACCGGAAACAAGCTCCACAGGATTTTCGGGAAATTAATTCGGTGGAATGTCATTGCGTGCACTGTCACCATATTCCCACATTCTCAGCGTCCGCCTCATTGTGTAAACATGGGTGCAATTACAGTAGCTTCTCTTGTCCTATTATGCGACGCTGGCGATACTTTGACAAACCGAGCGCCAGAACTACTGTCCCTGACCCTTCCCAACCGCCTGTCCTATGGTCTTGGCGGGGCGGTTTATGCGGTGAAGGAAGCGGCCTATGTCATGTTCGTCCTGCTGTTCTACACGCAGGTGCTGGGGCTGAGCGGGACGGCGACGGGGATTGTTCTGGCGCTCAGTCTGGTCTGGGACGCGGTGTCGGATCCGATGGTGGGCAGCTGGTCCGATCGCTACAAGAGCCGCTGGGGGCGGCGGCATCCGTTCATGATCTACGCCACTGTACCGATGGGCCTGGGCTTTGTCGCGCTGTTTGCGCCGCCGGATTTCGTGCTCGACAGCCAGCTGTGGCTGGCGGGGTGGTTGCTGGCCTGTTCGATCTGGATCCGCACCGCGCTGACCTTTTTCTCGATCCCGCATTATACTCTGGTCGCGGAAATCTCCCAGGATTATCATGAGCGCAGCGCCCTGATGGGACAGCGGACGGCCTTCGTCTTTCTCACCACTTTGCTGCTGCCCTCGGCCTGTCTCTACTTCCTGTTCGATGAAGGCGCGGGCGGCGATGGCCGCTTTGTCGCCAGCAATTATGTGACCTATGGATGGCTGTCAGCAGTGATCGTCTGGATCACCGCGACGGCCTGTATCGCCGGGACGTGGAAATTTATCGGCCATACAAGGATCGATCCCCGGCGGGCGCCGTCGACGCCCGGCTTTGCCGGACTGTGGAGCGATTTTCTCTCCACCTTCCAGAACCGCAATTTCCGCAATGTTCTCGCCTATGATCTGGGCGCGACCGCGTCTTATGGCATCACCATCGCGCTCAACGTCATTTTCTGGACCTATTTCTGGGAACTGGGGGCAACCGAGATGGGAGTGCTGCTCGGCCTGTCCGTAGTGATCGCAGTGCCGATTGCGATGGTCTTTCTGAAGACGGCCGGCCGACGGATGCCGAAGCATGACATTGTCAAATGGGCGGTCGTGGTGATGCTGCTCGACCTGTCCTGGCCCTATTTCCTGCGCTGGTTCGACCTGATCCCGGACAATGGCGATCCGGTGATCTTCGGGATCCTGGTTATCCAGAACGCAGTCTTCATGAGTTTCTTCATTTTGCGGATCGTCGCGATTGCGTCGCTGACCGCCGACCTGACCGACGAGCACGAATCCGAAACCGGGCTGCGGCAAGAGGGTGGTTTCTACGCCGTGCTACAGTTCACGACCAAACTTGGTGGCGCGGTCGGGCCGCTTTACGGCGGATTTGCGCTCGACATGGTCGGGCTGGAAGAAGGCATGCGGCCGGGATCGGTCGAACAGTCAGCACTCGACGCGCTGGTCTTGATCGGCGCCGCCGCCATCGTGCCGTTGATGTTGGTGGCGTTTGTCTTCACCTTCCGCTTCTCGATGACCGAGGAACGGTTGCTGCAAATCCAGGCACTGATCGCGCGGCGGCGACGGGACGAATGAAAAGGGGAGCGCAATCGCACTCCCCCTCTTCAAACTTCATCCTGACAACAGCGGCTCAATTAACCGCGTCGCCCTCGGCCTCACTCGCCCGGTACAGGAAAGCCACGCTTCTTGAGGATATATTTGACCTCCGGATCGCGGCCGCGGAATTTGCGGTAGGCTTCCTTGCGGTCGGTTTCATTGCCGGTCGCCAGCAGGATCGAGCGGAAGCGCTCGGCGGTGGTCTTGTCCCACGGGCTGCCCGCTTCCTCGAAAGCGGCCCAGGTGTCGGCGTCCATCGTTTCCGACCAGAGATAGCTGTAATAGCCGGCCGAATAACCGTCCGACGAGAAGAGATGATTAAACTGTGGCAGGCGGTGCCGCATCACGATCTCTTTCGGCATGCCGATTTCGGTCAATGTCTCGCGCTCGAACTTGTCGGGATCGGTGACCGGTTCTGCGCGGTTGTGCAGTTTCATGTCGACGATAGCGCTGGACAGATATTCGACCGTCGCAAAGCCCTCGTTAAAGGTTTGTGACGCCTGGATCTTGTCGACCAGTTCCTTCGGGATCGGCTCGCCGGTCTTGTAATGGGTGGCGTAGGTCGAGAGGATATAAGGCGTCATCAGCCAGTTCTCGTTCACCTGGCTCGGATATTCGACAAAGTCGCGCGGTGTGTTGGCGAGACCGGGATAGGTGATGTCATAGTTGAGATAATGCAGCGCATGCCCGAATTCGTGGAACAATGTCTGTGCATCATCAAGGCTGATCAGGGTCGGCTCGCCGTCCCCGCCCTTGACGAAATTATTGTTGTTCGCCGAGATCGTGTAATTATTCTGGCCACCGAGCTTGTAGGCATCCTTGTAGGTGGTCATCCACGCGCCGGACCGCTTGCCGTTGCGGGCATAATTGTCGAAATATTGCACGCCGATCAGCTTGTCGCCGCGCCGGACTTCAAAGGTGCGCACTTCCGGATCGAAGACCGGAATGCTGCCGGTGGTTTCGGTGAAGGTCATGCCATAGAGCTTGCCAGCCGCATCGAACAGCGCGTCCATCATCTTGTCGAGCTGGAAATAGGGTTTGATCTCGGCAGAATCGAGGTCATATTTCGCCTTGCGGACTTTCTCCGCATAATAGCGGTAATCCCATGGTTCGATAGTGATGCCGGCGCCTTCCGCGTCAGCAATCGCCTGCATGTCGGCGACTTCTTCCTTCACTCGGGCGACGGCAGCCGGCCAGACTTTCATCATCAGGTCCATCGCCGCTTCCGGCTCTTTCGCCATCGTGTCGGCCATGCGGTAATGGGCATGGGTCTTGAAGCCCAGGAGCTTGGCGCGGTCGGCGCGCAGCTTGAGGATCTTGGCGATGGTTGCGTTGGTGTCATTCTTGTCACCATTGTCGCCGCGGTTGATATAGGCGTTGTAGACCTTCTCGCGCAGATCGCGACGGGTCGAATTCTGGAGGAAAGGCTGCATCACCGAGCGGGTGTTTTTCAGCGCCCAGCCGGTCTTGCCCTGTTCTTCGGCTGCTGCCTTGAGCGAGGCAATGAAACTGTCCGGCAGGCCTGCGAGATCGGCTTCGTCGGTCAGGAAGATGAAGGTTTCTTCGTCCGCCAGCACCTTGTTGGAGAAATCGTTAAACGCCTTGGACAGTTCGGTATTATAGGCAATCAGCGTTTCCTTGTCGGCACCGCTCAGCAGCGCGCCATCGCGGACCAGCTTTTCGTAATTGCGCTCGACCAGCCGGGTCTGCTGGGCATCGAGGCCGGCGGATGCACGGCTGTCGTAAACCGCCTTGGTCTTGGCGAGCAATTTCGGATCGAGGGTCAGCTGGTCGAAGAAAGCGGAAATCTTGGGCATCCACTCACCCTGGATTTCGCGGACCTCATCATTGGAAAGATTGCTGCTATACACCCCCCAGATCGCGAACAGATTATTGGCTTCATTACCGACCAGTTCCATCGGCACGGTGAAATTTTCAAAGGTCGCGGGGGCCGGATTGTCGCGGATCGCGTTCACGTCAGCCTGAATCTTGTCCATCGTTGCCTGAAAAGCAGCGGGAAAATCGGAGACTTTCACTTTATCCCAGGGCGGCACGCCATCATAAGGTCCGGTCCAGGGCTGGAGGAGGCTGTTGTCGCTCGCAGCGGCGGGGGCAGCCTGCGTCGCGCTCATCTTGTTCAATTCTGCTGTTGTCATTTTTTTTCCCTGATCGTCGGCCAGAGCGGGTGCTGCGGTCGCGCCGAATAGCGCGGCACTGGACACGCCCAGAAAGAATTTGCGGGTGGATATCGTGAATCGCATGTATATTTCTCCAAATAAGGAACCGCCATCGCGGATCTCTCAACATACCTGACGTATATTTGGGACTTTTCTAGCCAATGCGAAGCGGAAACGCAAAAAAGGTTGCGTTGGAAATCAATTATTAGACGAACGACTGTTAGCCGTCGATGAACCGCATCAAAGAAATACGCCTATTCCGGTCTCTCAGCCAGCAAGGCACGCACCAGCGGTTGCAGGTCCTCGTCGTAGCGCGCCAACAGAACATGGTCTTCGGCCGTCTCGAAATGGCTGACCAGTTGGCGGCCGTTCCACCAGTGCAGGGCAATGGCCGGCGCATCGGCGACGATCATATTGCGGCCATCGGGATTATCGGGGTCAATCGGATCCAGATCCAATGCTACCTGCGGTGCGGTCGAAGCGCAAATCGCCAGACTGATATCCTGCCACCAGGTCGAAATATTGCGATGCAAATGCCCGGTGATCATACCCTTGACGTTATCATGGCCGGCCACCGTATCAGCCAGGCGCGCGACCCATGGCTCGTCCGGATGGGTGTCCATCCAGTCGATGCCGCTTTCTATCGGCGGATGATGGAGGATCAGGATGGTCGGCTTGTCGTTGTTTTCCGCAAGCCTTTCAGCCAGCCATTTTGCGCGGACCTCGCAGAACGCGCCCCCGTGCCTGCCTTCCTCGAGCGTATCGAGAAACAGCAGCCGGAGTTCCGGCGTGTCGACCTCATATTGGACAAAGCCGCCGACGGTCGGGACATTCGGGAATTGTTTGCGGAACGGCGCGCGCAGGTCATGGTTGCCGAGACACATGTGAACCGGGAAAGGCAGTGCAGACAGCGCGGATTCCAGTCGCCGGTAGCTGTCCTGATCCCCGCGATCAACGAGATCGCCCGTGGCGAGCAACAGATCGGGCCGGGGAGTCATGTCGCAAATGGTCTTGAGCGCCTGATCGAGCCGTTTGCGATTGAATTCTGTTGGATTATCGGGGTCGAAACCGAGATGAATATCCGTGATCTGCGCCATCAACATGGACGCCCTCCCCTTTTTATCGTTGCCCTATTTCCGGGCAATCTGTTTCTCCGGCTTGCCCTGCTTGTCTTTCTGCTGTTCCTTGATCAGCCAGGGCGCACCATCATCGGCATGATAATCGTGGCACATGGCGCATGTTGACGGAACATCGGATGCTTTCTGAAACTCGCCGCCGTGACATTCGCGGCAGGTCTTGATTCCCGGCAGCAGCAGATCCGTCGCATCCTTGGAGGTCGGCGCATTGTGGCAGCTTTCGCATTTTTCCTCGACATGGGCATCATGGCTGAACCAGCCATTGTGCATATAGCGATCGGTCTGCGTCACCGGCTTGATCCCGTAATCGACCCGGCCGCGCGCTGTTGGCGGTGTAACGCCATGACAGTCAAAACAGGCGCCTCCACGCGAAAAGACCTGACTGATCGCCAGATTCGCACGGCTCGGACGGAACTGGACGGCGCGGGCATAGTCGCTGGCAACCCGGACATCGTTGCTGGCTCCGGGGCGGCGACGCTTCATCCCGCCAAGGTTGATCGGACGGGTCGGGCGGGTGGAACGATAATAAGCCTGAAGGTCGGCCTGTACCATGGCCGGTTCGCCGTGCCGCAAGGTCCGCACCGTGCCGCCAATCTCGTCAAAGGCGAGACTGTGGCACATACTGCAGTCTTCCTTCATGTCAACGGGTTCAAAGCGTACGCCTTTCGGATC
>CAJQNR010000084.1 GCA_905479715.1 uncultured Sphingorhabdus sp. | reverse complement strand
CCGGCAGCGAGCATGGCGTCGCCCTCGATTACGCAGCCGTCCATGACCGTCGTGCTCAGCCCGACAAAGGCGCGGTCTTCCAGCGTTGCGCCGTGCAGCATCACCATATGGCCGACCAGCACATCATCGCCGATGATCGTCGGATTGCCATTGGGTGTCGCTGGCGTCGCGCTGTCGCAATGAATCGTGGTGCCGTCCTGGATATTGCTGCGCGCGCCGATGCGGATGAAATTCACGTCGGCGCGAATCACGCAATTATACCAGACGCTCGATTCGGGTCCGATTTCGACATCGCCGATGATCTTGCAGCCGGGCGCGATAAAGGCGCTGGGGTGAATTTTGGGTGTCTTGCCATTGAACGGCAGGATGAGGGCTTTGGTCATATTCTGGAATTCCATTCGTCAGCGGTGATTTTATAAACAATGGTCGGATTCAGATCGTCGCCATAATTGGGATCGTGAAAATCCAGTTCGGGATGGTGGCGCATCCCGAGTCGCTTCATCAGGCCCCAGCTTGGCTCGTTGCCGGCGACGGTCAATGCCACGACATAGGGTGCGTTCCAGCGGGTGAAGGCGGCGTCCAGACAGGCGGTCGCCGCTTCCTTTGCATAGCCCTTGCCCCAGGCATCTTCGCGCAGGCGCCAGCCGATTTCGTGGGCGCCGGTCAGTTTCGGTTGCGGCGCATTGACCCGTTTGAGACCGCAAAATCCCAGAATTTCCCCGTCGGACTTGCGCTCGACAATCCAGAATGTGTGACCGAAGTTGCGATCATAGCCTTCCAGTCGTTCCATCGCCGCATCGAATGTCTTGCGGTCCTGCACGCCGCCCAGCCAGCGCATCACATTATGGGTGTTGAGATGCTCCATAAACGGCTCGATATCGCTCTTCCGCCATTTGCGCAGGAGCAGCCGCTCGGTTTCCAGAATAATGTCGGTGGCTTTCTCAGCCATGGAGCAAGCGCGCTGCATCGGCGGCAGAATAGGTGAGGATGCCGGAACATCCGGCGCGTTTGAACGCGATCAGCTTTTCCATCATCAGTGCATCATGGTCGCCGATACCGGCAGCCGCACCGACCTTGAGCAGGGCATATTCGCCGGACACCTGATAGGCGAAAACCGGTATGTTGAACTTCGATTTTGCGCGATAGATGATGTCGAGATAGGCGAGGCCGGGTTTGACCATGACGCTGTCGGCGCCCTCGGCGATATCCAAGGCGATTTCGCGAATCGCTTCGTCGCTGTTCGCCGGATCCATCTGATAGGTTTTCTTGTTGCCCTTCAGCAGCCCGCCGGAGCCGACCGCGTCGCGGAACGGTCCGTAAAAGGCGCTGGCATATTTGGCTGAATAGGCCATGATCTGGATATTGTGGTGATGCGCGAGTTCGAGCACGTCGCGGATCGCGCCGATCCGGCCATCCATCATGTCGGACGGCGCAATGATATCGGCGCCGGCATTCGCCTGATTGAGGGCCTGCTTGACCAGCATGTCGAGCGTGCGGTCATTCTCGACATAGCCCCGGTCATCGATCAGCCCGTCCTGGCCATGGCTGGTATAGGGATCGAGCGCGACATCGGTAAGAATGCCGATTTCGTCGCCCAGCGCGTCTTTGACCGCTTTGGTGGCGCGGCACATCAGATTGTCGGGATTGAGGGATTCCTTCCCGTCATCGCTGCGTTTTTCTGCCGGCGTGTTTGGAAACAGGGCGAGGCAGGGAATGCCGAGATCGCGGGCTTCCCGGGCCCGGTCGACAATGCCGTCGACCGACCAGCGTGAAACGCCGGGCAGGGCGTCGATCGGTTCTTCCACGCCTTTGCCCTCGGTGATGAACAATGGCCAGATCAGATCGGATGGCGAGAGATGGGTCTCGCGAACCATGTCCCTGCTCCAGCTATGGGTGCGGGGGCGGCGTAATCGGGTATGGGGGAAAGCAGCTTGTTGGGTCATGGACAGTGCTTAGCGGAGCCGCCTGCGCCGCTCAACTCTTCTGTGAAACTCTTTGCAGGAGCGCGCCTGCCCTAGCTTGCGAGTGGCTTGTTGAGCCGGTTGATCTCGCGTTCGGGTTCTGCCTGTGCCGAGGCACTTTTCAGCGCGCCCAGTGCGGCGCCCGGTTCGACATGTTTCAATTGTTGCAGCTTGGTCTTGAAGCGGCGCAGTTCCTGCCCCCCCAATTGCGCCCGTTCGACAAATTTGACCGACAGGGGATTGATTGTCCGGCCACCACGATACAGTTCATAATGCAGATGCGGTCCGGTCGACAGGCCGGTCGATCCGATATAGCCAATGATCTGGCCCTTGCGCACGCGGCGACCGTTGCTCACCGCGATCCGGCTCATATGAGCATAGCCGGACGCCAGCCCGCCGCTATGCTTTATCCTGACATAATTGCCAAAGCCGCCCTTGCGACCGGCGTGAACCACGGTGCCATCGGTGACCGCGTAGATCGGGGCGCCATAGCCGCCACCGAAATCCGTGCCGCTGTGCATGCGCTTGTAGCGCAGGATCGGATGGCGCCGCATGCCGTAATTGGATGTTATCCGTCCATTGGTCGGCCGGGCCAGTTCGCCACTGGATTGGCCGACGCCCGATGCTTCAAACCAGTTGGTGCGACCGCCACTCTGCCATTTCAGCATTTGGGCCGCCGGCTTTCCGTCGCGTTCGAGACCGGCATAAATCAGGTCGCCCACTTCCACTTCGCCGGTTTCCGCACGGCGATAGGACAGGATGATATCAAATTCGTCGGTGCTGCGAATATCACGCGATATCGACATTTTTGTACCGATGACCTGCAGATATTTCTGGACCGCATCAGAAGGCGCACCGGCCGCGCGAGCGGACCGGTAGAGACTTGAGCCGACCGTGCCCCTGATCCGCAACGGTGTGTCGTCAACCAGGATCGGCTTGCGGTTGAGTTTCAGCCGGTCGCCGTCGCGCAGCACTTCGAGATTGAGGTCAAAGCGCGCACGAAAGGCCAGTTGGTCCAGTGGTCGCGCCAGATTTTTGGCGGGACGACGGCCGAGTATGATGTCGATTTTGGTGCCGGGCTTGATATCGCCAAGCGACACCGCGCCGCTGATCAGGTCATTGGCCTGGGCGGCTTCGTCGCTGGCGACGCCGGCGCGTTGCAGTACCCGCCGCAGACTGTCGCCGCGACCGAGCGTGGCAACCAGTTCGACGGACGGCCTCTCGGGGCTTTCCGCGAGCGGGCGCACCGCGTCGGTTGCCGCCATCCGCAAACCGGTGTCGGAACCATAAGCCAGCGGCGCGATCATTTGCGAACGGGCCTGATCGGCGCGATATCCGCTGAGCGGATCCGCACGATGTCCGTCAATCGGACCAAAATCGGGAAGGCAGGTGATGGCAAAACCGCTCAAGGCGACCAGCGTTACGAGCCCGCGGAACCAGGCGGGACTGCCGATGTCGACGCCAAGATCGGGGACCCAGTCGACTTCGGCAAAATATTCACGCCACTCGGCAAGCTTTTCGTGAAAAGAGAGCGTTTCGGGTAATGGCGACCGAAGGGGATTTGCTGCGATGGTGGCAGCCCCCTGAACTTGCATGTCGATATCGTCTAGTTTCTTGAACAAACGAACCCCTTGTGATGCAAATATACAGCATTGCATCCTGTCTATGAGCAACCTCTGTGCAGGAACTTAGTTAATGTCAAATTAAGCCGCCTCGCAGGCGGTTTCTATGCGGCGAAACGTGTAAAATCACGGCTGTCCGGTCAATATTTTCGCTTTTGACGCCATGAAGCTTGCAACTCTGCGCCTGATCGGCTGTTGTGCGCACAATGTCCCGGTTTGCCCAATCGTCCCTTGTCGCCGTTCTCGGCCCCACCAACACCGGCAAAACCCATCTTGCCATCGAGCGCATGTGTGCCCATTCCAGCGGTATGATCGGATTTCCGCTGCGTCTGCTGGCGCGGGAAGTCTATGACCGGGTGGTTGCGCTCAAGGGGGCCAATCGGGTGGCGCTGGTCACCGGTGAAGAAAAAATCATCCCGAAAGACGCGCAATGGTATCTGTGCACGGCGGAAGCCATGCCGATGGACCGCGAATTTGCCTTTGTGGCCATTGACGAGGCGCAGATCGGGATCGATCCCGAACGCGGCCATATATTCACCGACCGCATGCTCCATGCTCGCGGCCGGGAGGAAACCATGATCTTGGGATCGGAAAGTCTGCGTCCGCTGATCACGGCATTGCTCCCCGATGCCGAGATTGTCACCCGTCCGCGCTTTTCCGTCCTGAGCTATGCGGGGCCGCGCAAGCTCTCCCGATTGCCGCGGCGCTCTGCGATCGTCGCTTTCTCGCTCGAGGATGTCTACGCGATCGCCGAGATGCTGCGGCGTCAGCATGGCGGAGCGGCGATCGTCATGGGGTCACTCTCGCCGCAAACCCGCAACGCGCAGGTCAAAATGTATCAGGATGGCGAAGTCGATTATCTTGTCGCCACCGATGCCATCGGCATGGGGCTCAATCTTGACGTCACCCATATTGCCTTTGCCGCACTGAATAAATTCGACGGACGCCGCCGGCGCAGACTGACATTGGCAGAAATAGGACAGATTGCGGGACGCGCCGGACGCCACCAGAAGGATGGCAGCTTTGGCGTGCTATCCGGCCTCGCCTCTTCGGACGAATTGCAGACCGAAGATATTGACGATCTGGAAGAGCACCGGTTTCCGAAGCTGGATTGGCTTTACTGGCGCAATGCGCAGCCCGGCTTCGGCTCGCTCAACGGACTGATCCGTTCGCTCGAGGAAAAACCGCGAGAACCGCGATTGCACGCCGCTCCGGAAGCGGTCGATCTGGCGGTCCTGAAAAAACTGGCGCAGGATCCGGCGGTATCGCGCTCCGCGGGCTCTCCGGACATGGTACGCCTGCTTTGGGAGGCTGCCTCTATCCCCGATTTCCGCAAGGTCGGCGCGGATCATCAGGCGCGGTTTGTCGCTTCACTCTGGCCGCATCTCGCCGGGCGTTCCGGCAAGATTCCCCATGCAAGAATGGCGCAGGAAATTACCCGGCTGGAAAATGTTCAGGGTGATATTGCGACGCTCGGCGCCCGTATCGCGGCGGCGCGCAGCTGGAGCTATATCGCGCAAAAGTCCCGTTGGGTGGAGCAGCCGGAGGTGATGGTCGAGCGGACCCGCGCACTGGAATCGCGGCTTAGCGATGCCATGCACAGCCAGTTGACCCAGCGCTTTGTCGACAGGCGGACGCGGGTTTTGATGCGCGGCCTGCTGAAAGATTCGCTGTCGCAGGATGTCAGTGTGGATGATGATGGGATGGTTCTGGTCGAGGGGCATGAAATTGGAACACTCAAGGGCTTCCAATTTGTCGTGCCTTCCGATAGCCGGAGTGAGGACCGCAAGATGTTGCTCGCGGCCGCAGAAAAATATTTGGGACGGATTATGACGGAAAATGCAGATGCTCTTGCCAAGGCACCGGACAGTGTCCTGACGTTGGTCCCGGATGCGGACGGACAGCCGGCGATACTCTGGGGGGAAACCCGGCTCGCGGTTCTGGCCAAAGGCAAGAATCTTTTGCAGCCAGAGATCAAGTTCGACCGTTCAATCAAGGATATGGCCCCGGAGGCGAGCCAGAAAGTGATCGACCGGGTCAAGCGCTGGGTCGATGCGATGAAAGACAAGCATCTGCAGGGACTGGTAAAAATTGATGCCCTGGCCAATGAACCGGAAACGCCGGCGGCGGTTCGCGCGCTATTTGCACAAATTGTCGATGCGGGCGGAATCCTCTCGCGGCGCGAGATCGACCAGGCCGTGCGTGCGCTCGACAATGACATGCGCGGCCATGCGCGCCGGGCAGGTCTGGTATTCGGCGCTCTGGATATTTTCCACCACGCGCTGATGAAACCCGGTGCCGTGCTCTGGCGGACCGCGCTGTTCGCGGCTTATGACGCCAAGCCGATGATCGAGCAGGCCCCCGACAATGCGGTGCATCTCAAGCAGGGAACATTTGCCGCTGCCGATCACGCCGCACGGCTTGGTTTCCGCAAGATTGGTGATGAATATGTCCGTGTCGACATGGTCGAACGACTGGTAAAACAGGCCCATGAAGCCCGGCAACAGGGCGAAATATTCGCCATTGATCCGGCTCTGGCGACATCCCTGGGGCTGTCGAATGACTGCCACGAAGCGTTGCTCGCACTGGCGGGGTTCGTGAAAACCGCTGACAAGCCGGCCACGGTTGAACCACCTGCTGCCAAAGACAGCCCGCCATCGCCAACCGGCGCTGACGAGTCGGAACAAGCCGCGGAAGCGTCTATCACATTGGATAGCGCTCCCGAGGTTGCCGCAGAATCCGTTGAAGCGTCAGCGGACAGCAAGGCGGCTGCGAAAGAGCCGGAGGTGGTCGTGCAATATTGGCGCTGGAAGGGCATGGCGCGCAAAAAGAACCAGAACCATTCCAATGCCCGCAGAAAACCGAACAAGCCGGCCAAAAGCGCGCCGGGCAAGAAGCGCAAGGCAGAACCGGTTCTCGCCACGGCTGGCGGGGCCTTTGCCGAACTGGCGGCGCTCCGGGACAGCATGAAGAAATAGGATGCGGGTTTGAGCACCAGAGAAGCGGATCGCACCCCCGCAGCGCCTCCGGCGATGCGGATCGACAAGCTGCTCTGGTTCCTGCATTTTACCCGCAACCGGGTCATGGCCCGAAAATTGGCTGAAAAAGGCCATGTCCGCTTGAACGGGCGACGGATCGAACGGGGGCATGTCAAGGTGCGGCAAAGCGATATACTGACCATACCCCAGGGCCGCGAAGTGCACGTCGTGCGCATATTATTGCTCCCGGAACGCCGGTCCAATCTCGCGCTGGCGCAAAGCTGTTATGAAATATTGCAGACTGGCAATTGAATTAGCGATCAAACCAACTGTTGACGTGTCAGAAATTGCACAATAGCAGGGGCGCATTGACGCCCTGAAATGGCGAACTGGTATTGGGGAGTTCACGACCAGATGACTTATGTTGTTACCGAAGCCTGCATCAAATGCAAATATATGGACTGTGTCGAAGTCTGTCCGGTGGATTGCTTCTACGAAGGCGATAATATGCTCGTCATCAATCCCAGCGAGTGCATTGATTGCGGCGTTTGTGAACCCGAATGTCCGGCCGAGGCAATTCTTCCCGATACCGAAGACGGGCTGGAAAAATGGCTTGAGGTCAACACGAAATATTCCGAGGAATGGCCGAATATCACGGTCAGCCGTGAACCGCCTGCCGATGCCGACGAATTTAAAGGCATGGAAGGCAAGTTCGAAGCGTTCTTCTCCGAAAAACCGGGTCAGGGCGACTAGCTTCGCACTGGATCGCACAAGCCGTGCGAATATCGCCAGATCGGCAGATATAGCCACGCTCCAGCGATAAAAAATTGGTGATGGAATGACCGGATTTCGCCGAAATTTGCCGTAATACGTTGTGCATTGCAACGAAAAATTGCTTTTTTGTTACGAATCTGCTAAACAATAGCGGTAATCGGCTGAACATCTGATGTGTGGATGGCGTTCAGTGGTTAATTATATGTACGAAAGGGTTGTTTCGTAATTACGAAATTTGGAACGTGACCAGCGTTCTTTTCCATTGAATCAAGAAAGGCTTTTTATGGCTGCGAATGTGCTGTCCTTTGATGTGGGCGATTATGTTGTTTATCCGAAACATGGCGTTGGCCGGGTTGTCGAGCTGCAAAATGAAGAAATTGCAGGCATGCAACTCGAACTATATGTTTTGCGCTTTGAGAAAGAGCGGATGACCTTGCGGGTCCCGACCAACAAGGCAGAAGGCGTCGGAATGCGCAAATTGTCTTCGGACAAGACGCTCCGCGAAGCCATGGAAACCCTGAAAGCCAAGCCCAAGGTCAAGCGGTCGATGTGGTCGCGCCGGGCCCAGGAATATGAAGCGAAGATCAATTCGGGCGATCTGGTATCGATTGCCGAAGTGACCCGCGATCTGTTCCGCGCCGATGACCAGCCGGAGCAAAGCTATTCCGAACGGCAGATTTTTGAAGCGGCATCCAGCCGTCTCGCCCGCGAACTGGCGGCGATGGAAGAAACCGATGAGCCGACGGCTCTGACCAAGATTCTGGAAATTCTCAATATTGCCGCACCGCAATATTATGAGGTGAAAGAAGATTAATCGATAACGTTCCGGCGTTCGTCGAAACAGGGAAGGGGTTGTCACAGCAATGTGGCAGCCCCTTTTTTATGTCGGCAAGCGCTTCAATTTTCAGTTGATCTCTATTGGGCATAAGCGTATTAGTGCAATAATACAGCAACGGAGACTGAGATGAAAAAAATATTATGTTTGGCACCGCTTCTGGTTCTCGCCGCCTGCGAGGGATCGATCGTTGACGCCGTCGGCGACGCGGCGAGCAGCGCCAGCGGCAGCAGTTTTTCAGATGGTAGTCCGATCGGAACGAGCGCGAGCAACCCGGGCGAATTCGAAGGCATCAGTCTGGTCGGTCCCGATAATATCGTCTTCACGACCGGGGATTTCTCGATCCGGGCCGAAGGGGATGCTGACGTCATTGAACAGCTCCGTTTCAAAATTTCCGGCGGGCAGATTAAAATCGGCAGGGAAAGCAACAGTTTCTCCGGGGGCGACAGCGACAAGGCCACGATTTATGTCAGCGCGCCCGCATTGAAGAGCGCCAAGATCGCCGGTTCGGGCGATATGGAAATCGACGCGATGACCTCCGATTCAAGCAGTTTGAGCATTGCCGGGTCCGGTGATATCCGGGTCGCCAACATCGATAGCGCGTCGCTGAGTTCCAAAATTGCCGGTTCGGGTAATCTTATTCTTGCGGGCACAACCGAATCGATCGACATATCGATTGCCGGTTCGGGCGATGTCAGCGGCCAGGATCTGAAGGCTGCAAGCGCCAGCATATCGGTTGCGGGCAGCGGCGATGTCGAACTGTCATCTGACGGTTCGGTTGACGCAAAGGTGATGGGTTCCGGTGATGTCCGGATTCACGGCGACGCGAAGTGTAAGTCGCGGTCTACGGGATCGGGCGATATTATCTGCGGTTGATCCCCAGACCGACATGCTGAAATCGCTTGGCGATCGGTCCCTGCTGTGGCAGTTTCGTCGGCGATGCCAAATCTATGGGAAAAATATGCGGTTCCAAAGCTGATCCGCTGTGCATGTTCGCAGCCTGCGGTTATGAAAGACCGCAGCCAGATCGTGCCGAAAGCCGACGGCGACGTCCTCGAACTCGGCTGTGGCGGCGGAATCAATCTCCAGTTCTACGACCGGTCTAAGGTCACGAAATTGACGGGACTCGACCCGTCTGCGGAATTGCTCGACTATACCCGTCAGGAAGCGAGTGAACGCGGTTTCGATATGAATATCTATGACGGTATCGGGGAAGCCATGCCGTTTGACGACGCCAGTTTTGATACCGTGCTGACCACTTTCACACTCTGTTCGGTGCAGGACGGCGAAAAGGTGCTTTCGGAAATGCGCCGCGTATTGAAACCCGGCGGGAAAGTTCTGTTTCTGGAACATGGACGGGCACCGGACAAGGGACCGGAAAAGTGGCAACGGCGGATCGAGCCGGTCTGGAAACATATCGCGGGCGGTTGCCATCTGCATCGGCCTGTCGCAAAACTGATGGAAGCCAATGGCTATGCACTCGGTGAGAATGGCGGTCATTATGCCCCAAAGACACCGCGCTGGCTCGGCTGGATGGAATTTGGCGAGGCCCGACCATTATGAGAAAGATCTCAATCGTTTTACTGTCCGCAATATTTCTGGTTTCATCAGCCGCCGAGGCCGCGGAACGCAAATTTTCCATCTTTGGATTTGAAGATATCCGCATTGGCAACGGGGTTGATGTCGTGCTGACATCAGGCAAAGGTGCATCGGCCCGGGCAGAAGGGGAAACCAGAGAGCTTCTGGACCGGGTTTTGTTGCAAAAAAACGGCAAGCAGTTGATCGTGTCGGTGCGGGCCAAATCGCTGAATGGCGACAATTATGACGCTGACGCTCCGGTCACTGTGTACCTCAGCAGCTACGCGATCAGCAGTATCTCGCATCTGGGATCAGGACGGGTGACACTCGACAAATTGTCCGGCCGCACCCCTCGCCTCCGTCTTGGTGGTTTTGGCACATTGCAAGTTGATGCGGTCGATGCCGACCGGCTGGATGTGGCGATGACGGGCGGCGGTCAGGTAACCATGGCCGGCACGGTGCGCGCTGCACGAGTCGAACTGCAAGGGGCGAGCATATTTGAAAGCCCGGACCTCACGGTCGAAAAACTCACGCTAGTCCAGCGCGGGCCAGCCAGCAGTCGGATGAGGGTAACGCGGGAGGCAGTCATCACCAATAATGGTACCGGACGGATCATGATCGCGGGCACACCCAATTGCATTGTGAAAACTGATGGCGCCGCTGATATTGTCTGCGACCCCGACCGCTAGATTAATGCACTGTGCCAATCGACTGATCGATTGACAGCAAAACGCACAAACGTTCTATTTGCCGCCATTTGCAGTAATGCAGATGATTTCCCAGCGACCGGCTTTTGTCGGCGCGGTTGGCCGCTTCGAGTCCCGCTTCCTCGCCATAGTTGGAGATCAGCAGCTCGGCATCGTTATAATCGGTGGAGTCAATAAATACGGGTAGTTGCATTACGGGCTCCTATGTCCAGAAGCGATTGCGCCTCTAATATGAGCCTTTGGTCCTATGATTGACCTGTGGAAATATCTTCAAAAGCTAGGGTTAACAGTCAGGTGACTATAAGTAGGGTGGGAATCTCTGGCCATATTGCATATCGTCGTTTAGGGCTGCGGACATGAATTCTGAAACCCCAAAACATGCTTCCAGATCTTCCAATGGCGGACCCGAAAATCGCAGCGGAGGCGGCGTCTTTATTGCGATAGGGGCCATGGTCGGCGTGTTTGCGGGCGGCTATATGGGGCAACCCTCAGCCGGCCTGTTGGTTGGTCTCGCGGTGGGAGTACTGGCGGCGCTGGCGATATGGTGGAGAGGCCGCGGCGTATAACAGACCGCGCTTGTCAGGACCTTTGACGCCATCTATTATCGCGGCATGTTGAAACATATTAGAAATATCGCGATTCTGCTTATTATCCTCGGCGTGGGCGCAGGATATTATTTCATGCGTGGCGACACGGCCCGGCTACCTCTGGATGCGACAACAGGTGTCGAACCAACGCTAACCGACGTCCGTTCGGAAAATTTCCCGACGATCAATATCGCGAAAGCCGAGCCGTGGGGCGAAGGAGAAGGACCGATCGCAGCAGACGGGCTTGTGGTTGAGCGCTTTGCCGAAGGTCTGGATCATCCACGGAGCATGTTCCCTTTGCCCAATGGTGATCTTCTGGTGGCTGAAACCAATAGCCCGCCACGGACCAACAAGGGTATCGAAGGCTGGGTGATGCGCAATCTGATGAGCAAGGCCGGCGCGGGGGGCGAATCGGCGAACCGGATCAGCCTGCTGCGGGACAGCGACAAGGATGGTAAGGTCGATGAGAAGTTTACCTTTCTGGAAAATCTCAACTCGCCATTCGGAATCGAACTGATTGATGATACGCTGTACGTTGCCAATACCGATGCGGTTTACGCCTATCCCTATGCTGAGGGCGATACGAAAATTACGGCTGAAGGCCGCAAGGTTGCCAATTTGAACGCCAAGGAACCCAATAATCATTGGACCCGCGGCCTGCTCGCCAGCAAGGACGGAAAATATCTCTACGTCTCGGTCGGATCGAACAGCAATATCGGCGAAAACGGCATGGACACCGAAAAGGATCGTGCTTCCATCTTGCAGGTCGAGCTCGCGACGAACAAGAAGTCAGTCTATGCTGCCGGAATGCGCAATCCCGTGGGCATGGCCTATCTTCCGGGTACCGACAAATTCTACACCGTTGTCAACGAACGCGACATGCTCGGCAGCGATATGGTGCCCGACTATCTAACCGAGGTCCGCTGGGGAGCGCATTATGGCTGGCCCTGGCATTTCTGGGGAGGGTATGTTGATCCACGGGTTGATCCGAAAAATCTCGATCATCGCCAATATGAACGGCGTCCGGATTACGCACTGGGTGCCCATGTGGCTCCGTTGGGTCTGGCCTTTTCGCATGGTCAGGCGCTGGGCGATCCATTTGCCACTGGCGCTATAGTCGCACGGCATGGGTCATGGAACCGTCAACCATTGGCTGGCTATGACGTGGTCTATGTTAACTTCAACCAGCGCGGCGAACCGGAGGGCACGCCGGTGACGATCCTGAACGGATTTACCGATGAAGAGAAACGGGCACGCGGTCGTCCTGCCATGGTCGCCTTTGACCAGACCGGTGCTTTGCTGGTCAGCGATGACGTTGGAGGAATAATTTGGCGGGTATCCCGCAAGGGCGCGGTCAAACCTGCGCTGATAGCAGAGGAATAAATTAAACCAGATTTTTCCCGGCGCGTCCGGCCAGTTCAATGATATATTGCCATGCAACCCGGCCCGACCGGCTGCCGCGCTGTTTCGTCCATAGAAGCGCATCTTCACGATCATAGTCGAGGCTATGTGCTTCGGCATAGCGGGTGATGATGGCGAGATAGTCATCCTGTGATGCGGCATGAAAGCCAAGCCGCAAACCGAAACGATCGGATAGCGCCAGTTGGTCATCGACCGCATCGCGGGGATTGACCGGATCATCCTGCTCGCTCATCTGGCGTGATACGATATGCCTGCGGTTCGAGGTGACGTACAGGCGGACATTGGCAGGCCGCTGGCTTGCCCCGCCCTCGAGCATTGAGCGGAGCGTACGCGGTTCGCTGCTGCTTTCGGAAAAGCCGATATCGTCGATGAAAATTATGAAGCTGCGATTGGCCGAAGCGAGCCGTTCGAACAGCGCCGGCAGCGTCTCCAGATGGTCAGATGGCGCTTCGACCAGGGCAATGTCTTCCCCCTGCGTCTGCAATGCCCGCACCACCGATTTAGCAAGCGCCGACTTGCCCATGCCGCGTGATCCCCAGAGCAATACATCATGCGCAGGATGCCCTCTCGCATGGCGGCTGGTATTGTCCAGCACTCTCGATTTTTGCGGGTCAATGCCGGTGAGTAAGTCAATATCGATCGGGTTGAATGGCGCAATCGCTCTGGGATTTTGCCCGTCCCAAAGAAAGGCATCGCCCGATGTCAGATCGACCGGGCTGGCGGCTGGCGGCGCGATACGTTCAAGCGCTTCGGCTATGCGCTCCAGTAGATCCCTGTTTCCTGCGTCCGTCATGGTCAGCCGGCGAGTTCTGCGCTGCTCAGACTGTATAATATATCGGCTCCCCCCATCGCCGCAGCTTTCAGGCCGAGCGCTTCTGGCACGATATGATCGAGATAATAGCGGGTAGTCACCAGCTTGGCTTTGAGAAACGGATCATCGCCCCCGGCTAATTCGGCAGTTGCAATCCGGTGCTGTTTCTTCATCAACATGCCGCAGGTCGCGGTCGCCAACATTGTCATGAAGGCATAGCTGCCCGCCAACCGGTCATCGATCGAGGCATTGCCGCTGGCCATCCACTGCATGATATCCTCGCAGCTGTGGGCGAGCGCCAATAGCCTCTCTTCACCTTCGGCCTCGGCGCGAATCTCGGATATTAGCGCTGTCATCGCCTCGCCGCCGTCCAGTCCCAATTTGCGGCCGACCAGATCGGCAGCCTGTATGCCATTGGTACCTTCATAGATCGGCGCGATCCGGGCATCACGGAAATGCTGTCCAGCGCCCGTTTCCTCGATGAAGCCCATGCCGCCATGGACCTGCACTCCAAGCGAGGCGACTTCATTGCCGATGTCAGTACCATAGCCCTTGATCAGCGGCGTCAAGATTTCGGCGCGAGATTTAGCTCCCTCGATACCGAGCGTGGCGCGGTCGACGCTTGAGGTTGCATAATAGAGCAATGCCCGTGCAGCCTGGGTCAGGGCTTTGGATCGCAACAGCATTCGCCGTACGTCGGGATGCTCGATAATCGCTACCGGGGTCTTGTCGCCGCTGCCTGCGCGAGCCGACTGGATACGCTCCAAGGCGAACCGGCTGGCCTGTTGAGTCGCGCGCTCGGCGATCTGCACGCCTTGCGAGCCGACATTGATACGGGCATTGTTCATCATCGTGAACATCGCTTTCATGCCGCCAAATTCACCACCGATCATTTCGCCGATACACTCGTCCTGCTCACCATAAGCCATGACGCAGGTCGGCGAGGCGTGAATACCTATCTTGTGCTCGATCGACACGCAGGTCACATCATTGGGCGCGCCGGGATTGCCCTCGGCATCGAGATGATATTTGGGTACGATGAACAGGGAGATGCCGCGTGTTCCTTCTGGCGCTCCCGGAGTGCGGGCCAGCACCAGATGGATGATATTGTCGGTCAGGTCATGTTCGCCGAAGGTGATGAATATCTTCTGCCCCTTGATCCGATATTTGCCGGCATGCTCGCCCTCAGTAACCGGTTCAGCGGTCGCACGAAGCGCGCCAACATCGGAGCCTGCCTGCGGCTCCGTAAGGTTCATCGTACCGGTCCATGCGCCGGAAATCAGGTTGGGCAGATATTGCGCTTTCTGTTCGTCTGATCCGTGGACATGGATAGCCTCAATCGCGCCAAAGCTGAGCATCGGGCACAAGGTAAATGCAAAATTGGCCGCACCGCAGGTCTCGAGAATCAGCGCCGACAGCGAATAGGGCAGGCCCTGACCGCCAAAATCTTCCGGACCATCGATTGACGCCCAGCCGCCCTCGACAAATTGGGCATAAGCCTGTTTGAAACCTTCCGGCATGGTCACCTGGCCTTCGTTCCATTGAGCACCGACGGTATCGCCAATCCGGTTTATTGGCGCGAATTCGCCCGCAGCAAATTGACCGATGCCCTCGACAATTGCCTCGACCATATCATCACTCGCGCCGGAGAACCGATCATGTTCAGCCAGTTGACCGATATTGGCAATATGTTTGAGGACAAAATTTTGTTCGCGACCGGGGGCTGTAAAACTCATGAAATTGCTATCCGTTGTTGCCTGATTTTCCGCAGCGCTATAGCGCAGGCTTATGTCTGGCTCAAATGATCATATTGCCGCAGAAGCAGAACGTTGCGGAACAGCAACTGTGGAGGCGGCCGCGGCGAAATTGCAGGCAGGTGGACTGGTCGCCGTACCCACCGAAACCGTCTACGGGCTGGCAGCTGATTCGACCAATGCAACTGCTGTGGCGGAAATTTACCGGACCAAGGGGCGCCCCGATTTCAATCCATTGATCGTTCATGTTCCGGATCTGGCAGTCGCGAAGAAACTGGGAAAGTTTAACGATCTGGCAACTCGGTTTGCTGAAGTCCTCTGGCCGGGACCTTTGACAATTGTTGTTCCCAAGTCGGATAATTGTCCGGTCACCGCTGCTGTTACGGCAGGTCTCGATACAATTGCTCTGCGTTGTCCGGCGCATCCGGTGATGCGCAAATTGCTAACAGAGTCAGGTCTTTTTCTCGCCGCGCCCTCGGCCAACCGAAGCGGCGCTATCAGTCCGACTACGGCGAATCATGTTGCACTGAGTCTCGGCGACCGGTCACCGCTCATTCTGGATGGTGGTGCCTGTGAACGAGGGATTGAATCGACAATAGTCGCCGTTGATGAAGGTTTTTACCGAATTTTGCGTCCGGGGCCGTTAACCCGGGACCAACTGGAAGAAATTGCTGGCGAACCACCGGCTGTCAATGAAATCGGTATGGTAGAGGCACCTGGTCAATTGGCGTCGCATTATGCGCCTTCGAAACCGCTTCGTCTCAATACACGGACCGCTGAAGCGGATGAATATCATATCGGTTTTGGGCTTGTGGCAGGGGATCGGAACCTGTCGTCAACTTCCGATCTTGCAGAAGCCGCCAGCTATTTGTTCGCCGCGCTCCACGATGCAGACGCGAGTGGTAAACCCAAGATTGCCGTAGCGCCAATCCCCGCGGACGATATCGGGGTTGCCCTGAATGATCGTCTGTTCCGGGCGGCAACCCCCAAATAGCGCGACGTTTACATAGTATTACATGCCACCACCTTGGAGAATCCGGGGTTTTGCAATAGAGTGATACTTATTGGCACCGGACAAGTGTGCAAATCTAACGGGGCGGGATAGATATTATGACCATGATGCAAAAGTCGTTGGCTGAATTTTTGGGGACATTTTGGCTTGTATTCGGAGGGTGCGGCAGCGCGGTAATTTCGGCGGCGTTCCCCGAGGTTGGTATCGGCCTCTTGGGGGTTGCTCTGGCGTTCGGATTGACAGTTGTCACAATGGCTTATGCTATTGGCCACATCAGCGGCTGCCATCTCAACCCCGCCGTCACTATCGGCCTCTGGATGGGCGGACGATTCCCGGCCCATGAAATCCCAATGTATATTATCGCACAAGTCGCGGGCGCAGTGGTTGCCTCTGCCGCACTATATCTGATTGCGTCCGGCAATGCGGATTATAGCGTTGTGGTGAATGGTCTGGCATCAAACGGCGTCGGTGAACATTCGCCGGGCGGTTATGCACTGGGTTCCGGTATCGCAATCGAAATATTGCTGACATTCTTTTTCCTGATGATCATATTGGGCGCGACAGACGGCCGCGCACCAGCCGGTTTCGCACCATTGGCAATTGGTCTGGGGCTAACCTTAATCCACCTCATCAGCATTCCGGTGACAAATACCTCGGTCAATCCCGCCAGAAGTACGGGACCCGCCCTGATCGAAGGCGGTATAGCGTTGTCGCAACTATGGATCTTCTGGGTAGCCCCCATTGCAGGAGCCATTTTGGCTGGGATTGTTTATAAAATCATGGGCGGTTCCGGGCAGGAGATTGTCGGCACCGAGAACTGATACTGGTTCTTTAATAGCACATCCAAGGGGCCGGGTTTCACAATCCGGCCCTTTTTGGTTTCATTTTGCAATTTTCTATTGGTCAACCTCGGATAGCTACCTAAGAAGAATGCATTGGGGGTGGTAGTTCGCGATATGATGCTTGGCAGAACGATAGTATCGATTTTCGTCAGTCTGGTTTTTTTAACCGGATGCAGTGTCAGCGAACCTGAAAACAATCCCAAATCAGACGATCCCATTCCGGCAGCAGTGGTCACGGTCCAGCCGGCCAGCGAGAATGAACTGATTGTCGCCGCTGGCACCGTGCGCTTGCGTCGGGAAACATCGCTGGGTTTTACTACCGGTGGCAAAGTCGCTTCTGTTCGTTTTGAAGAAGGTGACAGGGTGAAGCGTGGTGCGGTTCTTGCCGCTCTCGATAACAGTACGGTTGCAGCGGATTTAAGCACAGCGCGCGCGGAACGTGATCGCGCAGAAGCCGAATATGGTCGCATCGAGAAATTGTTCAAGGATGGCTGGGTAACAAAAGCCCGGCTGGAGCAGTCGGAAGCCGCGATGCGCGCAGCGCGGGCGCGAATCCAGTCGGCTGAATTCATTAGCCGGACTTCCTATATAAGAGCGCCTGGGAACGGAATAATCCTCACGCGGAATATTGATGCGGGACAAGTCGTGGCGGCCGGCACGACGGCGCTCGTGCTGGGAGAAATCGACAAGGGTTTTGTACTGCGGGTACCAATGACCGATTCCGATGCCGCTCGTGTAAGGGTCGGCATGCCCGCCAAAGTCTTGATTTCAGCTGTTTCCGATCAGCCGTTGGACGCGGTGGTGAGTGAGCGGGATGGCCGGGCTGACGAACGCACCGGCACATTCGAAGTGAGCTTTCTGCTTCCCGGCAACGACCGTCTGCGTTCCGGACAGCTGGGAAAGGTCGAAATGGAAGTGGCCCGCCGATCATCGGCAAGCTTCACCATACCGGCGAATGCGATATTCGGTGTTCGCACCGGTGAAGGCCTGGTCTTTGTCGTCGATGCCAAGAACCGGGTAAAACAACGCGATGTCGATATTGGAAAGTTGACCGACAAGGATCTTGAAATTCTCTCTGGCTTGAAAGAAGGCGAAGTCATTGTGACACGCGGCGTCGAGAAGTTGCGGGATGGTGACTTGATCAAGCCGATAAGGACAGCAAAGTGATCGCCATTTCATATTGGGAGGATAATCGGGCCTGATATGCTTGCCCGGTTCGTCATCTCGCGCTGGCAACTAAGCCTGGTCCTTTTCATCCTGCTCGTGGTGCTGGGCATCAGCGCGCTTGTCAATATTCCCAAGGCGGTCGACGCGCATTTTCCCATACCGGCGGTCAAGATCATTGCGATCCAGCCAGGTGCCGATGCACAGGAAATGGAAGAGACGGTCGCCAAGCCGATCGAAGAGGTCCTTCAGGGGCTCGATGATATTGTAGAGGTTCAATCGACAAGCACGGATGGCGGAACGGTCATCAATGTTGAATTTAGCGAATGGTCGGGTGACGTTGACGGCTATTTTGATGACGTGGTTCGTGAGGTCTCCGCGATCCGAGATCAACTCCCGGCTGAATTACAGAAACTCGAATATCGCAAGATTCGCACCACCGAAGCTGCCGTAATGCAGGTGGCGCTGATCAGTGAAACCGCTTCGTGGCGCCGGATGGAAAAATATGCAGATGATATGGTGGAGGTCTTTACCCGCAATCCCGGGGTACGGGAGTCGAGGGTTTTCGGATTGCCGCAGCCGGAAGTTAGTGTCGCAGTCAATTCGGACAGGTTATCCGAACTTGGCGTTCCGGCCAGCACGATTGCCGATGCCGTGCGCCAAGGAGGCGCAGATTTGCCGGGGGGTGCGGTCCAGAGTGGGGAACGACGGCTGAATGTTGAGGCAGGCGGCGCATTTCGAAATCTCGACGCTATCAGACAATTGCCACTCCGGGCATCTGACGGGTCTCTCCTGACGGTTGAGGATGTTGCGGTTGTCGGCTGGGGCGCAGAGGAACAGATTTATCGCACCCGGCACAATGGCAAGCGCGCCGTGTTCCTGACAGTGACCCAAAAGGATGGTGTCGATGTTACCCGCCTGAAAAACCAGCTTGATGTAGAACTGAAGCACCAACGATCAATCTTGCCGCCAGACATAAAACTGGTCATGCAATTCGACCAGAGCCGCGACGTCAAGCGACGGCTGAATGAATTGACTCGCGATTTTACGATTGCGATTGCTCTGGTGATCTTCACACTTCTGCCACTTGGTTTGCGGTCGTCGGGGATCGTCATGATCTCTATTCCACTCTCGCTCGCATCCGGTTTGTTGGTTCTTTACGCCATGGGCTATAATCTCAGCCAGCTTTCCATTGCCGGCTTCATTGTGTCGCTAGGATTGCTGGTCGATGACAGCATCGTGGTGACGGAAAATATCGCTCGCCATTTGCGGATGGGCAAGACGCGAACGCAAGCGGCGATTGAAGGCAGTTTTGAAATCCGTGCGGCGGTTATCGGGTCAACCGCCGTGCTCGTATTGGCCTTTGTCCCGTTGCTGTTTTTGCCCGGTGGTGCTGGTTCCTATACAAGGTCCTTCTTTGTTGCGATTATCGCGACCGTGATTGCCTCGTTGGTGATTTCCCTTTCCGTCATTCCATTCCTCGCCAGTCGCATGCTGCGGCGGGATGAAGACCCGGAAGGCAATCGGGCGCTGCGCTGGGTAAACGACAAAATCCACCGATTTTATCGACCATTTCTGCATGTTGCCTTGGGCGCTCCAATAAAAACAGTATCGCTCGCAATGGTTTTATGCCTCTCGGCGTTCGCCTTGGTGCCGGCTTTGGGATTTTCCCTTTTTCCTTTCGCCGATGCACCTTATTTTCGTGTCTCGGTCGAAGCGGAGCAGGGCAGTAGTCTGGATCGTACTGATCAGATCGTTGCCGAAGTGACGAAAGTTCTGGAAACCGAACCGAGCATCGTTGTTCGGGCAGAAAATATCGGAAATGGCAATCCGCAGGTGTTTTACAATGTCGGACCGAGGGCGGAGCGCACCAATTATGGTGAAGTGCTGGCGGTAATGGATGAATGGGACACGCGCGACGGTCCGGAAATGATAGAAAGATTGCGGAAGCAGCTCGATCAGATCGCTGGCGCCCGGGTAAAGATCGAACTTTTCCAGAACGGCACTCCGGTGGAAGCGCCGATCGTCATTCGGGTGGCGGGACCGGAACTGGAGACGCTCAAGGAGTTAGCCGGAAAAGTTGCCGATGTGCTGCGAGAGACCCCGGGGGCTCGCGACATCGTCAATCCCGTGGATACGGATAAGATTGATCTGGACATCGGTCTGGACGAGCAGAAAGCGGCGCTGCTCAACATTGCCTCGGGAGAACCGCGCCGTGCCATCCGGCTGGC
>CAJQNR010000083.1 GCA_905479715.1 uncultured Sphingorhabdus sp. | reverse complement strand
GTTTTCAGCTGGCTGCGCATCGATGCGATATTGGCTCTCGTCCATTCGCCGGGATGGACCTTCTTTTCCATCGCCGCATTTTCCGCCGGCATGCCGAAGGCGTCCCAACCCATCGGGTGGAGCACTTCATAGCCCTGCATCCGCCGGAAGCGGGCGAGCACGTCGCCCATTGTATAGTTGCGGACATGACCCATGTGGATGCGCCCCGAAGGATAGGGAAACATCTCGAGCACATAGCTGCGTGGTTTCTGGCTTGCGTCGTCCGCCTCAAAAGTGCCCGCTGATGCCCAGCGCTCTTGCCAGCGTTTGTCCGCCGCCAGTGGATTGAATCGCTGATCGGTCATTGTGGCCCCATGCAGTGGCAGGAAAGTTTAGTTGATGATCGCGCCGCGCCGCAAATCGCGGGCCTTGGTGAGGATGATCTGTTCGAGCTTCTGCGTGGTCGCTGCCTTGACCGGCGCGTCCACCCATGTGCCGTTGCGGGCAACCTGGCGCGAAGCTGCGACCCGCAGGGCATCGGCGCGCAAATCCTGATCAAGGATCGAGACATTGATTTTTACCCGCTCGCCCGGATTTTCCGGATTCACATACCAGTCGGTCAGGATCACACCGCCATTGCTGTCGGTCTGGGTCAAAGGCATGAACGACAGAGCGTCAAGCGACGCCCGCCACAAATAGCTGTTCACGCCAATGGTTGTAATCTGCGACGCCGCCAGATCAGCCTTCGGCCGTTCTTTGCCACCGCAGGCGGAAAGCAGGGATAATGCCAGCAGGCTAGCGGTTGCAGATCGCAAGAATAGAGATGATTTGAGGCGGGACATGAAGCGCTCCTGGTTGCATTTTGCGCCGATACCAAATCCCTTTCACAGGATTTGTTCCGGACATGATATCATTTCAGCGCTCTCTATAAATGCTTTGCCGCAAGGGGCAAGCATAAGCGCATGTTTTGCTCTTGTGGAGCGCGGACTGAACCGCAGTTGAATGATCGCAAAATCATCTTTGGTTCATCTTCATTGCGCTAATATGCAAAAAATGTCTGGAGAAAAGCGTAACCGATCTGCAACAGAATGATGGTAGCTATGAAAAATCGGTTAAAACGGCAAGATGACTCGTGCAGACGGGCCATTTCTGGTATATCCATTGTTGCTTAAAGGGGATTCGCAGTCGTCATGAAGAAAAAGGGTAGTCATTTTGGTTGGTTAGCGACGGGAATCGCTATATCGGGCCTTGCCATGACCCCTGCTCTGGCGAGAGTGTTTTCCGGCGAGGACGGGATGGTATCCCTCAAAACGCTGGGATCTGTTGGATCCTTCACCATAGCCGGCGCTGACCCGGATCTGGCGGCCAAATATAAGTTGAGCACGCTGCGCGGTAACGCAAGTTTCAAATTCACGCCAACCGATGGAACCCGGGGCGGTGATCGTTCGGTCACCGTGGTGGTTCGACAAAAATCCAATGCTGATGCGATTGCCTTCCGCGAAAATATCCTCTCGGGTACATCCGGATCGGGTATCGCGACCACTGCAAAAATTGCGCCTGTCTCCTATAGTCTCGGTGCTGCAAAAGGTCTGAAGAGCTTCGCAATTCCGGTGAGGAAACTGGCAGGAAACGTGCCTGACCTTTCGGAAATTGGCGCAAAAAGACTGGCCGACGATAATGACAATGGCAAGAAGAGCCGTTTCAACACCCGCATGTCGATTGATGCTTCCGCACCGATCGACGCGGCACCGCGCGCACTTGACGCCAGCCAGAAAGATTATACGCTTGATGTTGGCGGCAGCTACGCGCTGACCCGCAATCTGCAGGTCACCGCGGGTGTCCGGATCAATAACGAGCGTGACCGGATGGCACCGCTGACGGACAGCCGTCAGGATAGTCAGGCGGTCTATGTCGGAACCCAGTTCCGCTTCTAAACATTCACATTAATTGAAAGCGTCTATCGCCGCCCATCCATGGGTCAGGCGGTTTTTGCGAGATCGGTAGCGATGCCGGTTCATGCCGCCCAGACAGATGACTGCGCCATCGCACAATGTCGCCAGACGCTGCATCTGCAGAGAATTCATCGGCGGCTGGCCGGGGTGGGACCGGGTCGAAAAGATCGGCGACAGAAAAAAAATATCGGCACCGGTGCGCTTGGCCTGCCGGATTTCCCGGGCATTGTGGACCGGGGCGCCGTGCAACAGCCCGCGAGTTTCGGACCGGCGGCCCACTTGGCCATATATGCCCTCGGCGCGCCAAAGTCTCGCCAGTACAGGTGTTCCCGCAAGGAACAGCATATGCCCATGGCGTCGGGCGAGTCTTTTGACGGTTTCAAATCGCCTCTTCCGCTCTGCGTCCTGCAAATGATAGTGACGAAAGACGATCCCGCTGCCGCGCGGCAACCGCTTGATTGCCCGTGCCAGACCGGCATCGTTTCGCCGGTCGGTAAACAACCATATTTCGGGCAGGACCGGGCGCGTCCGTTCAGGCAATGTCGGGCGGGGCTGGTCTCGCAACATAAGCAGGCCTATAGCCGCAAGCTTGGCGAAAGAGAATGACTGAGAGAGAAATGACTTTGGCAAATCCGGCACTTCAGGACATCCGCGGCAAGATCGAAAAATCGGCCGGGATAGCGGGCCGCAAAGCGTCCGATGTCGCGCTTATCGCAGTGTCCAAAACCCGCAGCAGCGATGAAATCCTGCCCCTTCTGAACGCCGGCCACCGCAAGTTCGGGGAAAACCGGGTGCAGGAAGCGATGGACAAATGGCCCGCCCTGAAAGAGCAATATCCCGATGTCGAATTGCATATGATTGGTCAGCTGCAATCCAACAAGGCCGCAGAAGCGGTCGCTCTTTTTGACTATATCCATTCAGTAGACCGGAGCTCGCTTATCAAGGCGCTGGCTAGGGAAATGGACCGGCAAGACCACCATATTCCCTGCTTTCTCCAGGTCAATATCGGCGAAGAATCCCAAAAGGGTGGCTGTGACATCGCGGCCGTCGGTCAAATGCTCGCGCAAGCGACGACCGCGGGTCTGAATATTGTGGGGCTGATGGCGGTCCCGCCGGAAAACACCAATGCGGTGCCCTATTTTGCGCTGCTGGCAAAACTTGCGCGTGACCATGGGCTCGAGGGGCTCAGCATGGGCATGTCGGGTGATTTCGAAAAGGCGATCAAGCTTGGCGCCACCCATATACGAGTCGGCACGGCGCTATTTGGTCCGCGTGCGCAGCAGGCGACATAATCAACTGTCGCCGTTTTTCTCGCTTTCCTTGGCGGCACGGTCCGCTTTGCGTTCTTCCGGCGTATCGGGCGCAACATAGCTGATTACGACATCACCATCTTCGATGACCGGCCGGGCATCGGTGGCAAAAAACAACAGCCGCCGGTCGGGCTTTAAAACGGCGAGCGGTTCTTCGTCCTTTTCCAGATTTCTGCGATAATCCTCGGCGGTGAATTTCTCGGTGATATTGGTCTTGCTGAATCGCCAGCCCGCGAGATCCCGGTCAAGCAATGTCCCGAAATCGGTACCGGATTCGAACAACAGCCGGCCATGGCCAACCCGGCTTTTGCTCTGGCTATCATTGGCCAGTCGGCTGATCTGTTCATAGCCCATTTCCGGACCGAGATCGGCGGTGATCAACTGATTCTGGCTATCATTATCGGTGGCTGCGATGAGATGCTGAAACTCGCCCATGTCAATATTGTCATTATGGGCCTCGTCGAGCACGTCGCCGTGGCGGACGGGAAGACCCTCGTTGCGCGCCCGGCGCAAGGCAAATTTGCTGTCATCGGTCACCAGAACATCGATATCGAGAGATTTCAGCATTTTACCGAGCGCAATCGACCACCGGTTGGCACCGGCAATCAGGATGCCTTCGCCCTTGCCTTCTGAAATGCCCAACCGCTCGGCCACCCAGGACGCGGAAAAGCCATGCGCAAAAATCGTTGCGATGACGACCGCAAAGCTGAGCGGCACCAGCGCTTCGGCCCCCGGCAGTCCATAATCGACAAGCCGTATGGCAAACAGGCCCGTGATCGCCACCGCCACGATACCGCGAGGCGCTATCCAGGCGATAAACAGGCGCTCGCGCCACGGTACGGAACTGAACAGCAGGGCGAGCAGCACCGAAAGCGGCCGCACGACGAACAGCAGCAAAATCAGGAAAATGATAAATTGCGGGCGGAACTGCTGCACGGTTTCCCAGTCCAGCGTGGCGGAAAGAATGATGAATACCCCGGAAATGAGCAATACCGCCAGATCTTCCTTGAACCGGTAGAGCGCCTGGCTGGAATAGATTTGCCGGTTCGCCATCACGATGCCCATTACCGTCACCGTGATCAGTCCGGTTTCATGCTTGATCAGATCGGCGACCACAAAACCGGCGATCACTGTAACCAGCAGGAAGGGGGCTTTCAGATATTCCGGTACCTTCCCTCTCGGGAACAGCCAGGTGATTGCAAAGCCCAGACCCGCGCCGATCAGTCCGGCAATGAAGCTGGCGGCCAGAACATCCATGCTGATGACGGCAATATTGGCATTGGGGCCTTCATAGGTGATATAGGCATAGATGCCGACGGCAAGCAGCGCGCCGATTGGATCGTTGACGATGCCTTCCCATTTCAAGATATTGCGAACCCGCGACGGGACGCGCAAGGTACGCAACATCGGACCGATCACGGTCGGACCGGTGACGATCATGATACCACCGAGCAAGGCCGAGATTTCCCAGGACAGGCCGGCGCCATAATGGGCCGCTCCGGTGCCCAGCACCCAGGCAATCGGTCCGGCAATGAATACCATGGCCGATACCGCGCCGCCCGCCTGTCGCAATTCGCGGAAGTTCAGACTGAGTCCGCCTTCAAACAGGATGACAGCAACCGCCAGTTTGATGATCGGTTCCTGCAACGCTCCGAAATCGCGTTCGGGGTCAATGATGCCGAGTACGGGGCCGGCAATAATGCCGACAATCAGCATGAGAGCAATGGCAGGACGACCGGTCCGCCAGGCAATCCATTGCGCGCCGATACCGAGCAAGCCGATCAGCGCGATCTTGACCATTAGTGAATCTACTATTTCCATGATCTGTCCTTGGCGGTTTTTCTGACTTTATGCAAAAAACTTCCCGCTGCCTGTGGATCAGGAACCGACGAAATGGTCAATCGCTTCGTCAATAACGGCGTAAACAGAATCCAGTTCCTCGCGACGGATGCAATAAGGAGTCATGATGTAAACTGTATTGCCCAATGGGCGAAGTAAAATGTTGCGATCACGGAAGAACCTTAGGAGTTGCGGGCCGAGACTGGACATATAGTTGCCCGCCCCATCGTCGATTTCAAACGCCAATATGGTGCCGCATTGGCGCAGCCCCCTGACGTTCGATTTTTGGCTGAGCCGCTCGGCAAAAGCACGATGAGACGCGATGATGGCGTCAATGCGGTCCTGCACCGGCTCGTCCCGCCAGATAGCGAGATTGGCGTTGGCCGCCGCGCAGGCGATCGGATTGGCGGTGAAACTGCTCGAGTGGAAGAACATTCGCGCGCGGTCTTCGGAAAAATGCGCCTGATAAATGGGATCTGTTGCAGCGGTGACTGCCAGCGGGATGACGCCGCCGGTGAGGCCTTTGGCCATGCACAATATATCCGGTTCGACGCCCGCCTGTTCGCAGGCAAAGATGGTGCCGGTGCGGCCCCATCCGGTCATCACCTCATCGGCAATGAACAGCACATCATGCTCGCGGCAGATCGCGGCCATTCTGGCCAGGGCTTCGGGGCTGTAGACTTTCATCCCGCCCGCGCCGAGGATCAGCGGCTCGACGATCAGCGCCGCCGGCGGGTTTCCGCTGTCCGTGCAAAAGGCCTCCAGCTGGTCGAGCGTCTCCTGTTCTGCCCCGGCCTCCGGGAAATTTATGGTGCCGACATCAAAAAGCAGTGGCGCATAAGCCTGATTGAACACACCGCGCGCGCCGACCGACATCGCGCCGATGGTATCGCCATGATAGCTATGTTCCATCACGAGGATCTTGTGGCGGGCTTCGCCGCGATTGTGCCAATAGCCCAAAGCCATTTTGAGCGCGACCTCGACCGCCGTCGAACCACTGTCGGAAAAAAATATATGTTCGAGGGATTCGGGCAGGAAATCCGACAATCCCGTCGCCAGTTCGCGGGCTGGTTCGTGCGTCCATCCGGCAAAGATCATCTGATCCAGTTTCGAGCTCTGCTCCTGAATCGCATTGACGATCCGGGGGTGGCAATGGCCGTGGGTCTGCACCCACCAGCTGGATATTGCGTCGATGATTTTCGTACCATCCGCCTGATAGAGCGCCGCACCTTCGGCCCGGGCGATTTCCGGGATCGGTTCGCCGAGCCCATGTTGCGTGAAGGGATGCCAGATATTGATGCTCATGGCGCAAAATCTCCGATATCGAAATGCGCGTCAAAGGCGTCTTGCAAGGATGCCGGCGTGAGTTGATCAAGAATCGGCAAGCGCCCGAGATGGCGTACGGCGCCAATCCGGCAGATGGTCTGCTCGCTATCGACATTTTCGTCGCCGATAAACGCGATCCCATGGATTGGCACGTCGCGGCTACGCAAGGCCTCGATCGTCAGCAGACTGTGATTGATCGTCCCGAGACTGGTCGACGCTACGATGATGACCGGCAAGCCCCAATGGGCGAAAAGATCGGCGAACAGCAGCTCTGGGTTGACCGGAACCAATGCGCCCCCTGCGCCCTCGATGATCAGCGGCCCGTCGATCTGCGGTATGTCGAGATCGTTCAGACCAATGAGAATATCTTCCTGTGCCGCCGAAAAATGCGGCGAGGCGGGAATTTTCAGCCGGTAGCGCTCGGGCAAGATCCGGGACGGATCTATTCCGCCAATGTGGGCAACGGTCTCGCTGTCCGTCCCCTCTGCCAGTCCTGCCTGCACCGGTTTCCAGTAGCTGGCGCCCAAGGCGGCGGTCAGCGCTGCGGCGAAAACGCTTTTGCCGATATCGGTATCGGTACCGGTGATGACAAATGTCCCGCTCATGCCGCTTCGGCCTGTGCCAGCGCTGCGTGCAAGGCGGTCGAGAGGTTGTGAATATCGTCCTGCGTCACGTTCAGTGTGAGCGAGATGCGCAGTCGTGCGGTTCCGGCCGGCACGGTCGGCGGGCGGATGGCGCGGACATCAAACCCCTGCCCTTGCAATAGGGTTGCCACATCTACCGCTATCCGGTCTTCGCCGAGGATGATCGGGAAAATCTGGCTATCCTGATGGTCGCCGAGCGAGAGACCGGCAAAACAGTCCCGGGCAAAGGCGATGTGGCCAGCCAGATCGGCCTGCAGCGACGGATTGTCCGCAACATAAGCAATTGCTTGCTGCGCGAGATAGGCGGTCAGCGGGCTCGGCGCGGTGGAAAAGATGAAGGGTCTGGCGCGATTGATGAAAAATTCGCGCAAGACCATCGGCATGGTCAGCAGGCCGCCCTCGCCGCCCAGCGCCTTGCCGCAGGTGCGCAAGACGATCACATTTTCCTGTCGCCCCAGGTCGCCGGAAAGACCGATGCCCCGTTCGCCAAAAACACCGACGGCATGGGCCTCGTCAATCACCAGCATGGCGTCATGACTGTCGGCAAGGCGCGCGAGATCGGCCAGCGGCGCCCGGTCGCCATCCATGCTGTACAGGCTCTCGACGGCGATCCAGATCGTGCCCTTACCGCCTTCTGCGCGCCAGGTCCGTATTTCCTGTTCGAGCGCGTCGCAATCATTATGCGGGAATGGCTGGAACGCGGCCCTCCCCAGTTTCATGCCATCATGGACGCTGGCGTGAATGAACGCGTCATAGAGCAGCAGGTCACCGGTCTGCGGCAGGGTTGCGAACAATGCGGCGTTGGCGGCGAATCCGGAGCCGAAGAACAGGCTGGCTTCTGTACCATAATGGCGGGCCGCAAAGGCTTCGAGCGCTTCATGTTCGGGGTGATTGCCGCCGAGGAGGCGTGATCCACCCGATCCGTGGGCGATGCCATTGGCGATTGCCGTCTGTGCAACATCTCTCAGAAAGGCATTGTGGGCCAGTCCGAGATAATCGTTCGACGAAAAATCCTTGCCGCCCGGAATCAGCAGCTGTCGCTTGCGTCCGGCTTTTTCCAGCGTTGCGAGCTGGTCACGATAGGGTTTGAATCGATCCATCGGCGGGCTGTTAGCAGTCAGGGGCCGGTGGTGGCCAGAGGCAATGCCATCTGTCCTTCATCGATTATGTCTGTCGCCATCTCGCCAAACGGCAACGGGAAACGCACCGGCTTGTCCTTGAGCCCGATAATCGCTTCTGCCGGGCCACCGACGCAGGCCTCGATCGCCGGGTCCTGCGCCGCCATACCGCCGGTCAGTGCGCCGAAGGCGGGCAGGATCAGATGCTGGCGCCCCTTGACAAAGCAGCGCCGCGAAACATGCCGACCGCGCACGGCTATCCGGACTTTGGGGTGATAATGGCCGGATATTTCCGGCAACAGGCTGTTCGCGCTGGCCTGGTGGCGGAGGGCCAGCCCTTCGCCGGTCCATTCGTCGACCACCTTGCCACCCCATAGACCAGCAACATCGCGGTCGTGATTGCCGGTGATCCAGACCCATTCCAGCGCGGTGGTCATCGCGGTGAGGCGTTTCGCCGCCTCCGTTTCCAGCCGCGCTTCGCCCTCGCCATCATGATAATTGTCGCCGAGACAGAAAATGGTCGTCGCAGCGGTATCGCTGACCAGATCGGCCAGTTCCGCCAGCGTCTCGCGGCTGTCATAGGGCGGCAGCATCTGGCCCTGCCTCGCATAGAAGCTTGCCTTCTCGAGATGGAGATCGGCAACCAGCAGGGCGTTTTTCTTCGGCCAGAAAAGCGCCGCCGGAGCGACGATTTCAAAGCGATGATGGGCGAACAGAAGGGGAACCATGAGGGTGCTATGCGATGAACATGGGCGTGATGCAAGCCGCCGTATTGGAATTTCGCGGACAACCATCCTATATGCGCTGCCATGACCGAATCGCTCTCTCCCGTCAAAGTCGCCGCGCTCTATCATTTTGCCGTGGTCGAAGATCCCGCTGCGCTGCGGCTGCAGGTGCTCCCGCTGTGCGAAAAGCATGAACTCAAGGGCACGATCCTGCTGGCCAGCGAAGGGATGAACGGCACAATTGCCGGCGCGCCCGAAGCCATTGATGCGGTGATTGCCGGTCTGCGCTTGCTGCCGGGTTTCAGCGAACTCGAAGTCAAATATTCCGAAGCCAGCACGATGCCATTTCTGCGCATGAAGGTTCGTCTGAAAAAGGAAATCGTGTCGATGGGCGTCGACGGCGTCGATGCCGCGACGCAAAAGGGCAATTATGTCGATCCGCAGCAGTGGAATGATCTGATCGCCGATCCCGACACGGTTGTGATCGACACGCGCAATGGTTATGAAGTGGCGATCGGCAGCTTTGACGGTGCGATTGATCCGAAAACCGAATCCTTCCGTGACTTTCCGGCATGGTTTGATGATTTTGCCGAGCAATTGCGACAGAATGAGCAGAAAAAGCCGAAGATTGCCATGTTCTGCACTGGCGGAATCCGCTGCGAAAAGGCGACCGCCTATGTCAAGGCGCAGGGCTTTGACGATGTCCACCATCTCAAGGGCGGGATTCTGAAATATCTCGAACATATTCCGGAATCGGAAAGCCTGTGGAACGGCGACTGTTTCCTGTTCGACCAGCGCGTTGCGGTCGGCCATGGCCTGCGGGAATCGGATTATGGCCAATGCTATGCCTGCCGGATGCCACTGAACGCCGAGGACCGCGCCTCACCGGATTATGTGCCGGGTGAAGCCTGCCCTCATTGCATCGACCAGCGTAGCGATGAACAGCGTGCCCGCTATCGCGAACGCCAGCGCCAGGTCGAACAGGCGGCGGAACAGGGCCGACAGCATCTCGGCACGGCGTGACCGAACAGCCGCTTCTCTACAGTTTCAGGCGTTGCCCTTATGCGATGCGCGCGCGGATGGCGCTGTTGATCAGCCAGACTCCGGTCCGCCTGCGGGAAGTCGTGCTGCGCGACAAGCCCGAAGAAATGATCGCCGCATCGCCCAAGGCCACCGTGCCGGTGCTGGTTCTGCCCGACGGACAGGTTATCGATGAAAGTCTGGCGATCATGCGATGGGCGCTGGAACGCAATGATCCGCAAGGTTGGCTGCAGGGCAATGCGGAGGAAACCGCGCTTATTGCTGAAGCCGACGGCCCGTTCAAAGACCATCTCGACCGCTATAAATATCCCAGCCGCTATGACAATGTCGACCCGCTGGAGCACCGCGCCGGGGGACTGGTCTTTCTCGAAAAGCTGGACGGCCTGATTCAACCGTCAGGACAGCTGTTGGGCGCAAAGCCGACACTGGCCGACCACGCCATATTCCCCTTTGTCCGCCAATTCGCCAATAACGATCGCATCTGGTTCGATTCCTTGCCGCTACCCGCGTTGCAGAAATGGCTCGGCGATCATCTCGCTTCCCCATTGTTCGCCACCACCATGCAGAAGTTTCCACAATGGAAAAACGGGGATGAAGAGCCGGTCTTTGGTTTGGAGACGGATGCTTAGTCCGCGCCTCTTATCAAATCCCGACACGAAGTTTTAGCCCCACCTTCGTATCCGGTGCGCCGTCCGATAGCCCAACTGCACCATCGACGCCGATCCGGACCGAGCGGGTCAGGTTGGTGCCGAACCCCATATTGATGCTCTGGCTGTCGCCGATGCTGGAGGAAGCAGATTGTTCATAGCTATAGGAAGCGGTGAGCGCGCTGTTATTGCCGAGCAGGAGATGGCTGCCGGCGGTTGCGGAAACGATATTTCGCGTTTCGAAATCATCCGGTTCTCCGATGATCGTGTAGCCGGCGCCGACGAAGGGCACAACCGAACCCATTTTTCTGGAAAGTTGGCCGGAGACGCCATAATCGACCTTGCCGGTCCCCAGTCCCTTCTCCTGCGAAGCTGTGGGCAGTTTGACAGTGGCTCCGACGGTCGCGTTCACACTAGAGACCGGCAGTTGATAGGCGGCGTTGAGTGAGAGGTCGCCGATGCCTTCGCGCTTCACCTGGCCTGTCTGGCTGTCTTCCGACGCCAGCAAAGATGTACCGAAAAGTCCGCCCTGATTGATGATGACATCCTGCGGGGCGGTGGAGGAGATATAGGGGATCGAAGCGGACGCGCTGAACCGGCCTTTGGTCACCGCCACGCCGGTGGTGGCAAATGTGGTTTCATAGTCCAGTCCGTCGCCAACATCGCCTACCATGTGGTCAACCGCAGCGAGCAGTTGGAAACGGGTTTCATCCTGCAGCGCTTCATTCTTTTGTTCGCTGCTGTCCTGCGCGAGCGCAGGGCTGGCGGCTGCGAGCAGGACCGGTAAAGTGAGAAAAATGCGCATGTGGGTTCGCTCCTTGAAGATGTCGCAATGCGCCAGAGAGGCGGCTGCTTGTCTGTGTGGGGAGGGAACGAACCGGGATGCCGGTTTAATCCATTTTATTATAAAAAAACTGCGATTGACCCGGCAAGCTACCCAAATCAGTAATGGATGCGGGTGCCGGTCG
>CAJQNR010000082.1 GCA_905479715.1 uncultured Sphingorhabdus sp. | reverse complement strand
GCGGGGCGTTGAACGAGAACAGCCGCGGCGCGATTTCCTCGATGGTGAAACCGCTGACCGGGCAGGCGAAACGTTCGGAAAAGACGATCCGGTTGGGGGGCAGGCCGGTGCCTTTCATTTTCTTGCTGGCAGGTTCCGGTTTGAAATTTGCGCTGGCTTCTGCGACGCCGGGTCCTTCGACAGGCTCAAGACGAACGGATTTCTTTGCCGCACTATTGTCATCATCCGCCGTTCGTGCTGAGCTTGTCGAAGCATGATTGGCCAGCGCCAAAGCCTCCTCGACCGTGCCATCGGCGAGATCAACAAAAGCGAGGCCATCCGCCAGCCGCAGCGCGGTTTCGAAACTGTCGGCGAGCCTTTGTTCCATGCCTTCGCGCACGACCAGCCGGTCGACGACCACCTCGATGTCATGCTTGTATTTCTTGTCGAGCTTCGGCGTTTCTTCGATATCGTAAAATTCGCCGTCGACCCGGACCCGGGTGAAGCCAGCCTTCTGCCATTCGAGCAATTCCTTGCGATATTCGCCCTTGCGGCCACGCACGACCGGCGCGAGCAGGAAGAAACGGGTCTTTTCCGGCAGGGCCATTACCCGGTCGACCATTTGCGACACCGTCTGTGCAGTGATCGGCAGGCCGGTGGCCGGTGAATAAGGCACGCCGGCGCGGGCCCAGAGCAGGCGCATATAATCGTAAATCTCGGTCACGGTCGCGACGGTCGAGCGCGGATTGCGGCTGGTGGTCTTCTGCTCGATCGAGATCGCGGGCGACAGGCCCTCGATATGCTCGACATCGGGCTTCTGCATCATCTCGAGAAACTGCCGCGCGTAGGCGCTGAGGCTCTCGACATAGCGCCGCTGCCCCTCGGCATAGATGGTATCGAACGCGAGGCTCGACTTGCCGCTGCCGGACAGGCCGGTGATCACGATCAGCTTTTCGCGCGGCAGTTCGATATCCACGCCCTTGAGATTATGCTCGCGGGCGCCTTTTACTTTGATGTGGGTCAGACTCATGCGAATGCTTTGCAGAAGATGCCGGAGAGAGTCCAGCGGGCCAAAAGAACAGGGTGGTCCGCTTTATATGTTCAATGTTTGTTCTGTTTTCAATGCCTATTTGCACATCGGCCCAAAAGCGGCTCCACTGCGTGCGGGTTGCGCAGCCGGAGCGCTGCTTATGTCTTGGCGCGTCCGAAAGCCGCCCGATATTTCTCAAAAAACCCGACCATCTCCGGCGACCTTTTGCTTTTCATGTCGCAGAAGAATTTGCGGTTCCATCCCTTTGCGGTTCCGAGATGGATCATCGCGTAGACATAGGCGAGCAACGCTGCCGAGAGCCCGAAGGCGGCGTTCATTCCTGCGGCTGCCCACGTGATAGCAGCGACCAGCGGATAGGCGAGCACCGGGAAGCTGATCGCCTTGCGGTAGTTGAAAATCGCCTTGCTCTCTCTTGTCGGCAGGCCGAATTTTCCGACCAGGGTCGAGGTGAAGGGCAGGCGGTTGTGAATAATCGCCGCCGGAATCTTGACCCACCAGGGGACGGGCGCGAGCAGGATTGTTCCGAGCGCGAGCAATTCGAAAAACGGATAGCGGACGACCAGCAGCGCCAGCACCTTATAGTCGTGATATTGTTTTGCGGTGTGGCTGAGCAAATCGCCGACGCCTTCCACCGCATAGCGCCCCTTTTCGCGGAAGCGGAAGACATTGTTCGGGTACATATAATATTTCATCAGCCCCTTGATGCCCGGCGTATCGCTGCGCTTTGGCCGGATTTCGAGTAGCCGTGCGACCTCGTCGGTATAGCTGCCGTACCAGACCAGATGGTCGGTCGTTTTCTGCGGTCTTTTGGCGAAATAGATGGCGTTGTAGCGCTTGATCCGCTCGTTGATATTGCCGCGGATCGCCCTGCGAAATTCCGGTTCTGCAATCATCCGGTGGACCAGCAGGCATTGCATTTCGCTGACATTATTGAGCCCGCCGGTAAATGGCCGGGTAAAGCCGATAGTATAGATGTTGCGGAGTCGCGGAGAAACCACCCCCAGATATTGCTCCCGCGTTTTGTAGATGAAATGATCGGAGGCCTGATCGGCGCGCAAGCGAATCTCCGGGATCGCGGGGACCTCCTGATCGCCGTCGATAATCGCGTCAAAGCTGACGGTTTCGTCGTTTTCGCTGATCGTCATCGCTTCACGGTCGATGGTGGCACTGGCCTTGTCCCACAGCTTAACATGGCCATGTTCGAGGAAGAAGGGCAGGTCGTTGATCAGATAACCGGCGCTGATCTTCTCTTCGAGCGTCTTTTCGCAATAGAGTTTGTAGACATCAATCGGCCAATATTTGATTGCGATATGGCCGTTCTCGATCGGGGCCCTGGCTTTGAAAAAGGTTCGTATGTCCTTGTGCGGCCGGATGCTTTTGGGGTGACGGACACCCAGGCTGTTGCGGTCGAAAATCCTGGCGAACCAGTGGTGGATCAGGCCGTGGATATAGCCGCCGTCGATGAAGGCGCGATAGCTCCATTTGCTGACTTCGGCGAAATTATGACATTCAAGCTGGTCGAGCGGGACGAAGCGCGGGCCATCATCAAAGGGCGAAAAAGTCGCGAACATCTTGTCCAGCATGATGAAGCCATTGGTGACCAGATGCACTTTTGCGCCATGGGCAACCAGCTTGGCGATCAGCAGGTTGGAACTGTCCCCGGTCGAGGTGATCGCGACATTCTTGCCGGCATAGCTTTCATCAATCTTGATTTGCTTGAGATTGGCATTCATCTTTCGCCGAAACGCGGTGGCGACGACGACATGTTTGGCGCGGAATCTTTCGCCATTCTCGAGATGGACCATGCTGTGATCAACGTAATTGTCGATGCTGCCCACCCGGCCCTTGTGTATCCGGTCGGCATAGCGCGCGGCATATTTCTTGTGGATCGCGTAAAATTCGCGGGCGGTCGGAAACCCGTCGGTGAAATTTTCGCCCTGCTCTTTCAGCATTTCGACCAGTTCGAAGGAATAGACGCTGCTCTGCAGTGAACTGACCAGATCGAAGTCCAGCCCATCGGCGGTTTCCAGCTGCTGCCAGATCGGGGTCATCTCCGACACCATCAGCCAGGGGATTCCATTCGCGTCCAATTCGCGGATCAACGGCATGGTTGAAAAGCCGCCACCGATGATCAGGACATCAATTTCCCGTGCGTGCATTATGTTGGTCCCCCGAAGCGATCCACCGCTCCTGCTTCTGGTAACGCGTCTGCTGAGCAAAACCAACGTTCTTTTCGAGGCTGCAGGTGCTGAATCGTCCCCATATTGTACGGCACGCCGGACCTGTGCCCTTTCATCGATTATCAATTGCTGTTGGTCGAATGACGGCCGTAGCGGTGCAACCTTATGCTATGGGGAGTTCAGCTATATGAAAATCCGGAAAAGCGCATAATGCTTTCGGGTTGCATGGAAGCTCAATCACGGGGGATGGTGTCAGAATGCGGATTCGCAAAAATCTGGACCGGGGATATTGCCTACCGCATGGGCAAGCTCCTGTTCCCGGGACAGCGTATATCATGTCCAGTTCCCCCTTATTGGACATGGTCCCTGCGATGCTTCTGGTGCCATCCTCCTTGTTTGTGCCGCTTCGGGCGCAGCAAGGGGCCGGCTGATTATTCGGCCATCAGATCCCGGACAAATCCGATCAGACCGGTTTGCCGGGCCCGGCGCATGCGTTCGGTGGCGAGGATTTGCTTCACCTTGGCAAAGCAGGCATCGAGATCATCGTTGATCAGGACATAGTCATAGCCATCCCAATGGCTGATCTCGCTTGTCGCGCGTTGCATCCGGCTTTCGATAATCTCGGACGAATCGGTGTTGCGGCTTTCCAGCCGTTTGCGCAGTTCCTTGAGGGAAGGCGGCAGGATGAAGACCCGGACGACATCCTGTCCAGCGCGCTGGTAGAGCTGCTGTGTTCCCTGCCAGTCGATATCGAACAGCACATCCTGTCCGTCCGCCAGACTCTGGTTCACCGGCCCGGCCGGCGTGCCATAGCGATTACCGAACACCGTGGCATATTCGAGGAAGCTGTGATCGGCGACCATCTCTTCGAATTGATCACCTGTGACGAAATAATAGTCCTTGCCATGTTCCTCGCCGGGTCGTTTCGGGCGGGTGGTGACGGAGACCGACATTGCGATTTCCTGATCGGCTTCCAGCAACATGCTTGCGAGCGTGGATTTTCCCGCGCCCGACGGCGAAGACAGTACGAAGAGCAAACCCCGGCGGCTAAGCTCACGGTGGTCATTGTCGATATTTTGGGAAGATATATTGTCAGCCATAGCGGCTATTGGCCGAGAAGGGCGCGTCGCGTCAAGATGCTTGTCCCGTTGTTTGCCCATTTCGACTGTCCCGCACAATCATCCTGATGACAGTCCCCGATAATCCGGCTATTCCGAAATCATGATCCAGGGTCGTATCAGTACTATATTCTATGCGATCGGTATCACGATCATGGTCGGCTGGCTGTTTTACGTCGGTCAGGACATCATATTGCCGATTGTGACTGCGGTCATCCTGCTGCAGATTCTCTATGCTGCCAGTGCCACGGTCGCTCGTATTCCGGGGCTGGGCCGGACGCCCTTGTGGTTGCGCGCGACGCTCGCCCTGATCGGGGTTCTCGCTCTGCTGTTCGCGATGACGCGGATGCTGGTGGCGAGCCTGCAGAATCTGGTGCCCTCGCTGCCCGTCTATCAGCGCAATCTGGAAAACCTGTTTTCTGCATGGTTCCCGCCACCGTCTGCCAATGCGGTCGGTCAGCCGGAGATTTCCGAACTGATGGCCTCGCCATCTGCAATATTTGATCGCGGGACGGAAGCCGCTGCCAAGGCGATAAGCGAATTTGCGACGCGGTTTTTTACCGAGATCGACATCGCCGCGCTGGCCCAGTCGGTGCTGTCCTCGCTCACCAGTTTTGGCGGTTTTGTCTTTATCACGATTTTATACGCCTCTTTCCTGCTCAGCGAAATTACCGGTTTTCCTGAGAAGGTGCGCCGGGCCTTTGGTTCCGACAGCGCTTCGACCGACACGCTCAACATGTTCACGCGGATCAACCATGATATCGGCAGCTATCTCGCGACCAAGACGCTGATCAATATCATATTGGGTTTCGTCTGCTGGTTGATATTGCGGGTTCTGGGTGTCGAATATGCGGCGCTCTGGGCGATCATCATCGGCCTGCTCAACTATATTCCCTATATCGGCTCCTTTGTCGGCGTGGCCTTTCCGGCGCTGTTCGCGGTGGCCCAGTTCGGCAGCCTGACGGTTCCCTTGATCGCCACCGGTCTGATGACCGCCGCGCAGGTCATTATCGGCAATGTCGTTGAACCGAAGATGCTGAGCAAATCGGTCAACCTCAGCCCGATGGTGGTGCTGGTTTCGCTGGCTATCTGGAGCAGCCTGTGGGGAATTCCCGGGGCAATATTGGCCGTGCCGTTCACCACCATCCTGATGATCGTGCTGGCCCGCCGGCCGGGAACCCGTCCGATTGCGGCGCTGCTCTCCAGCGACGGCAATATCTAGGGACCGGATCCTAGCCGGGGACTGGCGGCGGTTTCATGAAAAAGGCGGCGACCAGTCCGGTGACCAGCAAGGCGATGGCGATAGCGAAGGCAATATCGTAGCTACCGCTTGCCTCGAAAATATAACCGGCCCCTGCCGGTGCGGCGGCGGCAAAGGGCAGCATCACGGGTGCCAGCACCGAATTGATGATCGGAAAGGCGCGCTCGCCGAAATAATTGCCTGTCACCACCGGTCCGAGCACCAGCATGCCGCCATAGCCGGCGCCAAATAGCATGCCCATGACCGAGAGCAGCCACACGCTGTGGCCGAGCCAGAATCCCGCCAGGCCCAGGACCATCAGGGAAAGGAACCCGAACACCGTCCAGCGCAATTCGAACTGGTCACCCAGCCAGCCCGCAGGAATACGGGCCAGGCCGCTCCCCAATATCGCCAGCCCGAGGATGGATGCGGCTTCAAGACCGGAGAGGCCGCTATCGGTGAGGTGCAGGATGCCGTGGTTGAGCAGGAAAAAGAAGGTGGCCAGATAGCCCAGCGTGATCAGCATGACGAGATAGAGTGTCGGGGTCCGGATGACCTGCTTCATCGTCCAGTCATGGCCGGTCCGGTGGGTCTTGGGCCGGAGATTTCCGGCCAGCGGGTCACGCGCAGCCACACCCGGATCGACGTTGTCGGGAAACTGCCCGATATCATCCGGCCGGTTGATAACGAACTGGGTGGCAATCAGGGCAATCACAACCATGACGGCGGCAATCATCCATGCGGCGCGCCAGCTGTCAAAATGGTCCATCATGCTCGCCAGTACCGGCTGCGCCAATGCTCCGCCCAGAGCGCCGCCGGTCATGACAATGCCGATGGTTGTCGATCGCTTGATATTGAACCAACTGATCATCGCGGTCTGGGAACAGATCGGGCCGGTCAGCGCAAAGGACAGGCCCATGATACCGCCCCAGATCAGGATCCATTGCCACATCTCGCTAACCACGGAAACCAGCAATAGCAATCCGGACAGCATCACCGCCAGCCCGATGGTGATTGTTTGGCGGACTCCGTATCGACTGAGCAGATAGCCGGTCAACGGATAGGCAAGGCCGAGCATCATGAGGGCGATTGATTGCGCCAGCGACGCCGTGCCGCGGTTCCACCCCATCGTCTCGACCATCACCGGAAATACCACGGAATAGGCGAAATAGACGAAGCCGGACGCTGCAAACTGAACGAAGAGCAGCAATCCGACATTGTGCCAGCCATAGAATTTGCGGGGCGCTTGCCCGTGTTGCGCGGTGGTTGCCAACATGCTCTCCTGTACCGCTTCATATTGGCGGTTCTCACGCAGCTTACAGCAATGTCAGTTACAATCAATATTGCAATTGGGAGGATAAGCTGGTTTCACGGCAATATTGCGCAGGAGGGAATGCAGGATGAAATGGCCGCTCAGGATCAGCAAGAGCAGTGCGCTGATCGCCTTCCTGTTAATTGTGGCCTTCGCCCTGATCCTCTTTGCCATGGGCCGTCCCCCGATCTGCGGCTGCGGCACGGTCAAGCTTTGGCAGGGCGTCGTACAATCTTCGGAAAACAGCCAGCATCTCGCCGACTGGTATACGATGAGTCACATCATTCACGGGTTCCTCTTCTTCGGTGCTGGGCATCTGCTGCGAAAGCGCTGGGCGCGTTTCTTCCCGCTCGGTGTGATCGTCTGCCTCGCAATTCTGGTCGAGGGCGCATGGGAAGTGCTGGAAAATTCTCCGGTGATCATCGACCGCTATCGCGAAGCGACGATTTCCTATGGCTATGAAGGCGACTCGATCATCAATTCCATGGCGGATATCCTGTGGATGATCGTCGGATTCTTTCTCGCCTCGCGCTTGCCATGGAAGGCGACGCTGGCAATTGCGGTGATTTTCGAGCTTTTTACCGGCTATATGATCCGCGACAATCTCGCGCTCAATATCCTGATGCTCACGGTTCCGATCGAAACGGTGAAGGATTGGCAGGCGGCCGGAACAGGTTACTGGTTAACCGGGAAGTCTTAGATTTGCCGGTTTCGACTTGGTTTCGTCGTCTTTCGGAACCGGTCGGCCATCTATCTCGATAATCGCCTCGGATGCGGGAAGTTGTTCCGCCTCTTTTTTATCATCATAGATTTTCTTGGCGATCAACGCGCCGCCGACCAGAAGTGCGCCGGGAACCGACCGCGTGGCGACACGGGCGGCGATCACGCCAAGGCCGAAGTTGCGCAGGCCATGGCCCTTGGTGTGCTTGCGCGCTTCGTAACCGACCATTGTGGTGAACAGATTTCTGATTAGCGACATGTTGATTATGTTCCCGGATCAGGAATGATTTCCGACCATATTCTCTGGTTTAACATGGGTATCGTAGGTTTCTGCGTCAACCAGACCGAGCTCCAGCGCGGATGCGCGCAGGGTCTGGCCGGTTTTATGGGCATATTTGGCAATCGCCGCAGCCTTGTCATAGCCGATCACCGGAGCCAGCGCGGTCACCAGCATCAGACTATTGTCGACCAGCTCCTTGATCCGCACTTCATTGGCTTCCATCCCCTCGACGCAACGCTCGGAAAAACTCGACATGCCGATCGAAATAATCTCGATCGAGCGCAGCACATTGGCTGCGATCAGCGGCTTGAAAACATTGAGTTCGAGATGCCCCTGCAGCCCGCCGACCGTCACCGCCTGATTGTTGCCGATGACTTGGGCTGCGACCATGGTCAGCATCTCGCACTGGGTCGGATTAACCTTGCCCGGCATGATCGAGCTGCCCGGCTCATTGGCGGGCAGGTCAAGCTCGCCGAGGCCGGAACGCGGTCCCGAGCCGAGCAGGCGGATATCATTGGCAATCTTGGTCAGGGAAACCGCGAGCGTGTTGAGCGCGCCGGACAATTCCACCATCGTGTCATGCGCTGCCAGTTCGGCAAATTTATTCGGTGCCGAGGTGAATTTCAGGCCGGTGATCTTGGAAATTTCCTTGGCGATATGCTCGCCGAAATTTTCCGGTGCATTCAGGCCGGTCCCGACCGCGGTGCCGCCCTGCGCCAGTTTGAGCAGCCGCGGGAGAACGCTCTCAACCCGGTCGCGCGCGGCCACAAGCTGCGCCGCATAGCCGGAAAATTCTTGTCCGAGGGTCAGCGGCGTGGCGTCCTGCAAATGGGTGCGGCCAATCTTGACAATCGACTTCCATTGCCGTGCTTTTTCCGCCAGCGCGTCGTGCAATTGTTCCAGCGCCGGGAACAGTTCGACCTCCAGCGCCCGCGCTGCGGCGACATGCATGGCGGTGGGGAAGCTGTCGTTGGACGACTGGCCGCGATTGACATGGTCGTTGGGATGGACCGGATATTTGCCGCCGCGCGTGCCATAGATCGCTTCATTGGCGATACCGGCGATCACTTCATTGACATTCATGTTGGACTGGGTGCCCGACCCGGTCTGCCAGATGGTCAGCGGGAACTGGTTGTCATATTCGCCCGTTCGCACGGCATTGGCCGCTTTTTCAATCGCTGCGGCAATTTCCGGGTCCAGGCCATGAATGCCGTTCACCCGCGCCGCAGCCTGTTTGACCGCCGCGAGCGCGTGGATCAGCCGGATCGGCATCCGTTCCTGACGGGGAAATGGGAAATTCTCGATACTGCGCTGTGTTTGTGCGCCCCAATAGGCATCGGCGGGGACTTCTATCTCGCCAAGGGAGTCGGTCTCGGTGCGGGTCCCGCTCACTTTTTCTTGCCGAAATCCACCGTCACCACGTTGGAGCCATCATCGACGGGTTTGACTTCCTCCGTCTCGCCGTCATTTTCCGCCGGATCATGATCGTTCACATCGCCTTCGACCTCGTCCACGTGGAATTGCAGCGCAAAATCCACCGCCGGATCGACGAAGGAGGTGATCGCGGCAAAGGGAATATGCAGCATCGAACTGATCTGGTTGAAGCTCAGGCCGACTTCAAAACGGTCCTCGTCAACCTTCAGATCCCAATAGCGGTTCTGGATAACGATCGTCATCTCGTCCGGGAAGCGCGCGATCAGGTGATCGGGAATGTCGACTCCGGGCGCACGAGTCTTAAAGGTGATGTAAAAATGATGTTCGCCGGGCAGACCATCTTTTACAACTTCTCCCAGCACCCGGCCTACCACCGCGCGCAGGGCTTCCTGGACGATTTCATCGTAAGGAATCAGGCTATCTGGGGCATCATCACTCATTTGCACTAGGTGGCGCGAAGCGAGCAGCGGGTCAAGAGCGTAAAATGAATTTCCTATCAAGCAAAGGCCGCGAAATTCTTGCCTGATTTGTCCAACCCTTTATAGGCCAGTGGCATGAGAACTGCGACAATTGAACGAAATACCAAGGAAACCGAGATTTTCGTCGAGCTGAACCTCGATGGAACCGGCCAATTTGACGTGTCTACCGGCATCGGTTTTCTCGATCATATGATCGAGCAATTTTCGCGTCATTCGCTGATTGACCTGAAATTGCGGATCAAGGGCGATCTCCACGTCGATCAGCACCACACGACCGAAGACAGCGCGATCGCAGTGGGCCAGGCGATTAACCAGGCGCTCGGCGACAAGGCCGGTATCGTGCGCTACGGCAGTGCCTATTCGCCGATGGACGAGACATTGAGCCGGGTCGCGCTCGATATCTCGGGGCGGCCCTATTTCGTCTGGAATGCAGGTTTCACCCAGGAACGGCTCGGCGAGATGGATACCGAATTGTTCAAGCACTGGTTCCACAGCGTCGCCGATGCTGCCGGGATCACCCTGCATATCGAATTGCTCTATGGCGAGAATAATCACCATATCGCGGAAAGCATCTTCAAGGGCTTTGCCCGGGCGATGCGTCAGGCGGTAGAGCGCGATCCGCGCAAGGGCGACGCGATTCCCTCGACCAAGGGGCAGTTGGGTGGCTGAGACAATCGCGCTGATCGATTTTGGCGCCGGCAATCTGCACAGTGTTCATAATGCGCTGATCGCAGCAGGGGCCGGGGATGTGGCGGTGACGGCCGACCCGACCATGGTTGCGCGGGCGGACCGGATCATATTGCCCGGTGTTGGCGCTTTTGGTGCCTGTCGCGATGCGTTGGTAGCCATTGACGGCATGGTCGCTGCGATGGATCGGCGGGTCCGCGGCGAAGCCATTCCCTTTCTCGGCATCTGTGTCGGAATGCAGATGCTCGCCGACAAGGGCATTGAATTTGGCGAGCATGACGGTCTCGGCTGGATCAGCGGTACGGTAAAGGCAATCGAACCCGCCAGTGACGAAATCAAAATCCCGCATATGGGCTGGAATGATGTCACCCCGACCGAGGGGCATGATCTTCTCGAATCCGGCGAAGCTTATTATCTGCACGGCTATCATTTTGATGCTGTGAACGAGGCGGATATTCTGGCCAAGACCAGCCACGGCGGGCCGCTGGTATCGGCGGTCGGCCGCGACAATATCGTCGGCGTGCAATTTCATCCGGAGAAAAGCCAGGCTTACGGGCTGGCCTTTCTCAAGCGTTTTCTGGAGTGGAAACCATGACTATGATGAACACCGTTCGTCCAGAGCCTGTCGAAGGATCTTTCTCGCCAGATAGCCATGGTTCGACAAGCCCACCACCAACGGAATTTCTGAAATGATCGTATTTCCTGCAATTGACCTCAAATCCGGTGAAGTCGTTCGCCTTTCCGAAGGCGATATGGATCGCGCCACCGTTTACGGCGACAATCCAGCCGAACAGGCAGGCCTGTTTGCCGCTGCCGGTGCCGAGCATATTCACGTTGTTGATCTTGACGGCGCCTTTGCCGGATCCCCCCAGAACGCGGAAGCGGTGGAAGCGATTGTCGCCAGCTTTCCCGGCTATGTCCAGCTCGGCGGCGGCATCCGCAATCGCGAGACGGTTGAACGCTGGTTTGAACTGGGGGTCGCCCGGCTGGTGATTGGCACCGCTGCGCTCAAGGACCCCGATTTCGTCAAGGACATGGCGAAGGAATATGAAGGCGGCATCGTTGTTGCGGTCGACGCGCGCGACGGCATGGTCGCGACCGAAGGATGGGCCGACGTATCGGATGTCAGCGTCCGCGATCTCGCCCGCCGCTTTGAAGACGCAGGCGTTGCCTCGATCCTGTTCACCGACGTCGGCCGCGACGGCATGCTCACCGGCTGCAATATCGAAGCCACGGTCGATCTGGCGCGGGGTGTCGATATCCCGGTGATCGCCAGCGGCGGGGTCAAGGGACTGGACGATATCCATATTCTGAGCCTCCACGCCAAGGACGGCGTCGAAGGGGTGATCACCGGAAGGGCGCTCTATGACGGGCGGCTCGATCTGGCGACCGCGATTGCGATGGCCAATCGTGGTTGAGCGGTTCCAATCCACTCGTGTCGAGCGCAGTCGAGACATCTTGAAATCGCAGGACAGTGTCGCTCGACTTCGCTCGACACGAACGGCAGGACGCTCATGACCGTCCGTATCCGCGTCATTCCCTGTCTCGATGTCGCCAATGGCCGGGTGGTCAAGGGCGTCAATTTCGTTGATCTGCAGGACGCCGGTGATCCGGTCGAGCAGGCGCAGGCCTATGATGCCGCTGGCGCTGACGAGCTCTGCTTCCTCGACATTACCGCTAGCCATGAAAATCGCGATACGATCATCGATGTGGTCCGGCGCACCGCCGAGGTCTGTTTCATGCCGGTGACCGTCGGCGGCGGTGTCCGCACCGCGGACGATGCGCGGGCCTTGTTGATGGCCGGAGCGGACAAGGTTGCGGTGAACAGCGCGGCTGTGTCGCGGCCCGAAGTGGTCAGTGATATCGCCACCCGCTTCGGCAGCCAGTGCATGGTTGCCTCGATCGATGCCCGGAAAGTCGAAGAAGGCCGCTGGGAAATATTCACCCATGGGGGCCGTACCCCGACCGGCATTGACGCGCTGGAACATGCCGTCCGCATGGCCGATCTGGGGGCAGGGGAGTTGCTGGTGACCTCGATGGACCGTGACGGAACCCGCGACGGCTATGATCTCGAGTTAACGCGCACGTTGGCCGATGCCGTCTCGATTCCGGTCGTGGCCAGCGGCGGGGTCGGCAATCTCGACCATCTGGTCGAGGGCGTGACCAAAGGCCATGCGAATGCGGTGCTCGCCGCCTCCATATTCCACTTTGGTCAATATAGCATCGCCGATGCCCATGCCGCACTGCGCGCCGCGAAGCTCCCCGCCCGGGCCTGATCCGGCCAAAATTGTAAATATCCGCCGATGATCGCCATGGTGAGCGATGGTTAATGTCGGTTCACTTTACATTTTCTGGTTTTTCGAAATCTCGTTAACTATTCTATCGTCCCAAAGCTGCGCTTTCCGGCGAACTGGCAAGGCTCTTGCTTAACTATTTCCATAAGATTTTTGAACGTGGGAATGGAATTCGATCATGAAAGTGATGAAATATACAATCTGGACCGCTGCTGCAGCGATTGCTGTCGTCGCAGCCGCCCCGGCGGAAGCGACCTCGAGCAGCGACAGTCGCGGAAGCGTGAAGGGCTGGAGCAGTTCCGGCGGTAGTAGCTCCCGTGGAAGCAGTTCACGTGGCGGCAGTTCCGGATGGGGCAGTTCGGGCTGGGGCTCCTCGAGCTATGGCGGCTCAACCAGCACATCGACCGGATCTAGCGGCGGGACAGGTTCCTCCGGTGGTTATTCAAGCGGCGGGACACCGGTTCCTGAACCGTCCAACATGCTGATGCTCGGCCTTGGTCTGGCCGGACTGGTTACTGGCCGAATGGCTGCCCGGCGCCGCAAAAAGCGCTAGCCATCATGATTCCCGAGCCACCTGTTCTCCAATTACAGGCTGGCCGGTTCCGGGTCGTCAGTGGGGGCACTGGCGGCCCTTTTTTACGAGATGTGCAAACTTGTGCCGCTAGGACTTGACGAACAGGCGATTCGTCGCGCAAACCGCCAGCGATGACCAATATTCTCAAATCTCTCGAACGCACGATTTTGGAACGCCGCGAAGCGGAGCCGGACCAAAGCTACGTCGCCAGCCTGCGGGCCAAGGGCCGCGCCAAAATGGCCGAAAAGCTCGGGGAAGAGGCGACCGAAGCGGTAATTGCCGCTGTGCTTGATGATAAGGAGGGGATGACCGGGGAAGCGGCCGACCTGGTCTTTCACCTGATGGTGTTGCTGGCCGATATGGACCTGTCTCTCGATGATGTGACCGCCGAACTGGCGCGCCGCGAAGGCCTGTCCGGACTGGAAGAAAAAGCGGCTAGAGGAGCAAATTGATGGCGATTGACCCGACCCTGCCATATGATGACGACAATATATTCGCGAAAATCCTGCGTGGAGAAATCCCCAACAAGACCGTCTATGAAGATGAATGGGTGCTCGCCTTTCACGATATCAACCCGCAGGCACCGGAACATATATTGGTGATCCCGAAAGGCCGCTATGTCAGCTGGGATGATTTTTCGGCCAGCGCGAGCGAGGCTGAAATTGCCGGATTTGTCCGCGCCGTCGGCCATGTCGCGCGCGAGGCGGGGATGGTTGAGCCCGGTTACCGCCTGCTCGCCAATATCGGCAAGAACGGCCATCAGGAAGTGGCTCATCTCCATCTCCACATATTTGCGGGAAAACCGCTTGGCCCGATGCTGATGCGCAGCTAGTAACAGGTGTAACAAGACCGCAACAGGTCCGGAAAATCGGGGAGAAGCATTGATGGCAGGCGCAGCAGCACCACGAGGCGAAGGTTGGTCCTCGCGCACAGCATTTGTCTTGGCAGCGATCGGTTCCGCAGTCGGGCTTGGCAATCTTGTCCGCTTTCCTGCTGAAGCGGGGGCGAATGGCGGTGGCGCCTTTGTCATATTCTATATTTTCTGTGTCCTGCTGATCGGCCTGCCGATTCTGTTGTCCGAAACGCTGATCGGACGCCATGGACAGGGCTCCGCGATCGAAAGCATGAAGCGGGTGGCGCGTGAATCCCGTGCATCGCCCTGGTGGTCGGTGGCCGCCGGTATCGGGATGGTCGGCGCTTTTCTTATCCTCACCTATTATAGCGTGCTGGCGGGCTGGATTGTCCATTTCATTGGCGTTTTCGTGGGTGATGTCGCCAGCACCCTCGGTTCGGGCAACATCGCCCAGGGTGCGCTGCAAGGCTATTCGGTTGATGAGGTCCAGGGCATATTGCCCGCCTTGCAGGCGAACAGTAGCGAGATGCTCGCGATGCACGCGATCTTCATGACGCTCACGATCATTGCCGTCGGTCGCGGGGTCAGTAGCGGTATTGAGAAAGTGGCTGTCTGGTTGATGCCGATTTTCTTCCTGCTGCTGATCGCGATTACCATATATGGCGCGTTCACCGGATCATTCGGGGCGGCACTCGCTTTCCTGTTTGATTTCGAACCGGCGCGATTGCTGGATCCTTCGGTGCAGCTGTCGGCGCTCGGGCAGGCGTTATTCTCGCTTTCTCTCGGGTCTGCGCTGATGATCACTTATGGTGCCTATGCGGCGCGGGATATAAATCTTGCAAAAACATCCCTCCAGATTGCCGCCGCAGATACATCGGTCGCGATTATCGCGGGGCTCGCGATATTTCCGATCACCTTCGCGGCGCTTGCACCCGCCACTCTGACCGCAATATTGGATGGTCAGGAACAGGTGCAGGGTGGTCTCGGACTATTGTTCGTCAATCTGCCGGTCGCCTTCCAGACGATGCCGGCGGGGTCGCTGATCGGTTTGCTGTTCTTCATCATGGTATTCTTTGCCGCACTGACCAGTTCGGTTGCCCTGCTCGAGGCTTCGGTCAGCTGGGCCATCGGGCGTTTCAAGAAACCGCGCTGGCTGGTGACGATCATCTTGGGCGGGCTGGCCTTCCTGATCGGCGCCTGGGCAAGTTTCTCGTTCAACAGCCAGGCGGATTTCCAGCCGTTTGATTTCATGATCTTTTCAGGGCAGCCGGTTTTCGGCATCATCGACGAGCTGACCGCCAAAATATTGTTGCCGTCATCGGCACTTCTCGTCGCCATATTTGTCGGCTGGATCGCGGACCGGCGCCTGATTGACAGCGAAAACGGGCTCGACGGCAATCTCCACCGTATCTGGCTTTTCCTCGTGCGCTGGTTGTGCCCGCTGGTGATCACCGCCATTCTTCTGTCCGGCCTGTTCCCGCAACTATTTGGCATGGGATAGGGGATGGCTGGCAGGAAACGTCCAAAATGCCCGGTTTGCGGCAATCCGGGATCCGAACAATGGACGCCGTTCTGCAGCGCCGGGTGCAAGGATCGCGATTTGCTGCAATGGCTGGGTGACGGTTATAAAATCCCGGGACAGGCGGTTTCACCGGATGAACTCGCCGATCATTTTGCCGGCGATTCCGGCCGCGACGGGGAGGCTTGAGCAGCCATAACAAGGCCGCCATTTTTAGGCTGGACAAGCGGCAATCCCCCCGCCTATAGCGTCGCTTCCTAACGTGGCCAGCGCATCGCGCAGGCCCAGATGCCCGAGTAGCTCAGTTGGTAGAGCAAGCGACTGAAAATCGCTGTGTCGGTGGTTCGAATCCGCCCTCGGGCACCACCTTTTTCCTTAATTTTCAATGTCTCGCGGTACCGCCCCCGTGCGCCAATTTAGTGGCACCTTCGGAATAAACCCACCAGCTTGTAGCTGGTACGAGGCTTCAGCCGTTATTGTTTGCACAGCACTATCCTCCAGAAAATGACCGGCTCGCAGGCGAAGTCATTTTCTGGAGGATAATGCTTATGCCATATTTACGTGGGTCTCACACGGCTTTTCATCACCGTTATCACATTGTCTGGGCGTCAAAATACCGCTTCAAGGTGCTGCATGGGGAGGTGCGTCTGCGGGTGCGCGAGATCATCCGGCAGGTTTGCAGTGAACTGGGTGGGACGATCAAATGTCCGCATTTCGGAACTGACATTCACTCATCGAATGTCGGAAGTTGGGCGCATTTCGGACCGACCGCAATTGGGCCGATAGCGGACTGTCCGCATTTGCACTGCAACACGGACAAAGGGGGTGTCGCGGCTCGAGCTCTGAAAAATTCTTCTTACCCCCGATTTTCGGGCGATAATCAAAATTGACCCTTTAAAGGCCCGGGCTGAGCATCCGTTCGAGATCAATGACCTCGTCTTCCACTGGAACAAGCTGTGCCAAGGGCGGCTTTCTGACGAAAATTATCGATTTTCCAAATCAAGAACTAGTATAAATACGATAAATGAAATCCAATTTTTCTGTTACAAAGTTATCGTTAAGTTTATGACATATAAGGATGCAATGTTAGCAGGCATATCTTTGTTTTATTTGATATATTTCTGATTAACAAGAAAATATTATTTACATCAATTTACGTCATTTTATGGAATTCTGAGGTTTTGACGTTGCAGATCTTTATACTTCTCTGGTATTACTGCGTCAGACAGAGCGAGCTAGGGCATTAGCTAATTGTGTAATTTATAGCTGTTGCGGCACATTGACGGGTTTGGGTTGATGTGCACGTTCGGGAGAGTCAGATGGTCAAGAAATCTACAAATCCGCAATCTCATCTTATCGCTCTTGAGCCGCGAATGATGTTTGACGGGGCAGCGGTTGTAACTGCTGCGGCCGCTATGCCCTCATTCGATGGACAGGACCACGATGCGTTAACGCCTGGCCTTTTGTCATCGGGCAACCGATGGATCACGATCGACAGCATCCCCAATATCGGACTGGCACCACAAACAGCGGCAGACCAGAATAGCGACGCGGCCTTGTCCAGTTTGGTTCCAGCGGACTTGGATATTCAGAATGATCTGGTGACATCGTTCAAGGGCGTTGCATCGATTGATCAGACGTCCGGAGCCGGAGGAGTGACCGAGGCGGAACAATTCAGCGTTACTCTTGCGGAATCGGTAGTGCCGGCGTCTGAAACCGGACCTGTTCTTGCGATGCCTGGAAATATTAGATCCGTACCAGCGGCAATTTTCGACGCCGAAATTGCGTCAGATTACTCGGACAATATCGACGTAAACGAGCGATTGTTTTCCGAGGAAGCTCGCGTCGTTAGCAAAGGATATCTGGTCGATAATAAGTTTGACGGTGAAGCATTTTCCGGTGCTACCGCAGGCATAACCAATAACCACCCGTTAAATCGCGATCTCTTGCAGCCGCGGTTTGTTGTGAAAGACACCTTTGGCGCTGCAATAACTTACGAAACCGGTGACTTCTTCATAGCAGACGATAATTTTTTACGCCCGTTTAACATGGATCCACGTTTCTATGATGAAGGGTCCGAGGTGGCGGATGCGCTGGTTGTATCGCCCCAGATAACGTCGTCGCAAGACTATATTTTCATCGATACCAATGTCGAAAATTACCAAGAACTAGCCGAAACATGGGCAGGGAAGGGCGTTCTCGTACTTATCGACGGAGGTCGTGACGGTATCGACCAGATCATGACTGCCTTGGCCGGCGTCAACAATATCGGTGCGATCCATCTGGTCAGTCATGGCGATGAAGGGGTGTTCTGGCTGGGAACGACGCAAGTTGACAGCGCAACCGTCACGGGCGCGCTATCAGCTTCCCTCGCATCGATAGGTGCCAAGCTGTCTGTCGATGGTGACATTTTAATCTATGGTTGTGATGTAGGCAGTGACGAGGCCGGACAGCAATTGATGGACCGCTTGGCGGCGATAACCGGCGCCGATATAGCCGCTTCTATCGACGATACCGGCAGCATTCTACGCGGCGGTGACTGGACCTTGGAAAACAGGTTGGGTCAGGTGGAGTCATCTTCTCTGGTTGCGCGGGATTGGGACGGACTGCTCGCTTCAACAGCCATTTCGGCACCGAATAATTCGCTTACCGTTCGGGATGCATCGGGCACTGTTATTTCGACCGGAACAAACAATTTTCCTGGCAACCGCTCGCCGGGTCAAACAACCGGTGCAACCGCAACCTGGGATAATGTTGGCACGGCTAACGGGCTGGCCGTCTCCATCCGTGCGACGATTGTATCGATTACCGATGGGGACACCATTAGATTTGATAGACCGAGCGGCAGCGATGATCCGACTTTTTTACTGCAGAGTGACGGAGGGGATCTCGCTACAGCCGAAGTGCGTTGGGACGTTTTCTATACTCTGACCGGCGTACCGGTGAACATTGATATAACCTATACCGTCGCTGATATTGACGGTGTTGCCGGCGCACCGCGTTCCCGCGAATTTGTGACGGTTAGTACCGATACGCTCTCATCATTCGAAAATGCGGGTACATCGGATATTGAATTTGATGTTTCCATTCCGGGCGAGGTCACGGCATCGGGTACGCAGAATGAAACCGGGTCCACAAATACTACATCAGCCGCACGGTTTAACTGGCTGGATACCAGCGATTTCACGATAACCTATAATATCGATCCAGCTTCGGGGGTCGCCCAAGCGGGTTTTAGTCACGATGGCGATCTCGACTTCAACCTGGGTAGCGGAGGCACGACGGTTTCCATTCCGCGGCTCGATTTGGACGGGAATGACAGCACTGCAGCCGGCTCTGCATATAAAGGGACATATGTCGAAAATTTTGCCGGTACGGCAATCGTCGATAGTGACATTCGTATCACCAATCCGGTCGGCGATGTTCAAAATGCCACAATAACGCTGACAAACGCGCAGGCCGGTGACCGTTTGCTGGTGAATGGTTCCAGTGATGCAACTGGCACGTTGGGAGGAGGAATCAACTATATACTCTCTGCTACCGGCGTTTCTCTGAGTGGCGATGCCAATTCCGCTCAATATCAAAATGCATTGAAGGCAATCACCTTTGAATCCGTTGGAGAGCGGCCATCAACCATTGACCGCAATATTACCATAAGCTTTGCCAACAGCCTTCTCAGCTCGAACGTGGCAACGTCCACTATCAGCGTTGTCGAAGTGAATGATCTGCCCACTGCCGTTAACGATACTGCTCAGATAACTGCGGAAAATACACCGATTAACAATATCAACGTGCTGGCGAATGATTTCGATGGCGATGGTGACACGCTGTCTGTCATTTCGGCAACGGCCCTCAACGGGACCGTAGTAATCAACCCCGACGGCAGTTTGAATTACACACCGATCCTGCAATTTTCCGGTTTAGATACCATTGTGTATACGATCAGCGACGGACGAGGCGGCGAGTCCGTTGCCACTGTCGAGATTGTCGTCACTCCGGTGAATGAAGCGCCAATGCCGGTAGGCAGCCTGTCTTCGCAAAGCAATATAGACGCCGCACAAGGGATTTATGTCGGTACGGCCCAAGGCTTTAACGATGCTGACGATGCCATATTGACTTACAGTGCAATCGGTTTGCCGTCGGGTTTGACGATCGACGCCAACACGGGCGCAATTACCGGCACGATTGACAATAGTGCCAGTCAGGGCGGTTCTGGCGGGGTCTATAATATTGTCGTAACTGCGACTGATCCCGACGGGCTGTCTGCGACGCAAGATTTTGCGTGGACGATCACGAACCCGAGACCGGAAGCGAATGATGATGGTGGTTCCACCAATGAAGACTCTGAGATCATCATTAATGTGCTCGCCAATGATAGGGATCCCGATGGCGACGATCTAACCATTATATCGGCAAGTGCCGCGAATGGTATCGTGGTGATCAATGCAAATGGTACGCTGACCTATACGCCCAATGCCAATTTTAATGGCAATGACATTATTACCTATACGATTAGCGATGGCGAAGGTGGAACCGATACCGCAGTTTATAGAATGACCGTAGTGGCGGTAAATGATGCGCCAAATCCGATCGGAGTGTTGCCACCTCAGTCTGATGTCGATGCCACCACCGGTGTGAGCGTCGCAACGGCGAGCGGCTTTAATGACGTAGATGGCCCGTCCACCAATTATAGCGCAACTGGACTGCCGCCTGGTCTTTCGATCAATTCCAATACCGGCGAAATTACCGGTGCGATCGACAATAGCGCAAGCCAAGGCGGCGCTAATGGTGTGTATACCGTCACCGTAACGGCTACCGATTTTCAATCTACACCTGCCACCCAGACATTCGCCTGGACCGTAAACAATCCCGCGCCAACCGCTTCCGATGATGTCGCATCAACAGATGAAGATACAGCAGTAAATGTCAATGTGCTAACCAATGACAGTGATCCTGACGGTGATCTGTTGAGTGTCATTGCAGCTAGTGCTGTGAACGGTACGGTCGATATCAATGGTGACGGCACGATTACCTACACGCCAAACCCTGGATTTAACGGCACGGATTCTATTACTTATACGATAAGCGACGGGGAAGGCGGCAGTTCAACGGCGACAGTCGACGTTACGGTGACGTCCGTCAACGATGCACCCACACCGGTAGGCTCGCTGCCGCCACAGACAAATATCGACGCGGATACCGGTATTAGCGTTGCAACGGCTGGCGGATTTACCGACAGCGATGATGCGACACTGACCTATAGCGCGTCGGGTCTGCCGTCTGGTCTCAGCATTGACACCAATACGGGCGAGATTACCGGTGTGGTAGATCGTTCCGCCAGTCAGGGTGGCTCGAACGGCGTATATGCGATCACTGTCACAGCCACTGATTCCGGCGGCCTTAGTGCGACACAGACATTTAGCTGGACTGTTTCCAATCCCGCACCGGTTGCGGCCAATGATAGCGCTGTGACCAGCGAAGACACGCCCATTCTGATTGATGTCTTGCCGAATGACAGCGATCCCGATGGCGACCCTATCAGCTTGATCGCTGCTGCGGCTTCCGTCGGACAGGCCACGATTGTGGGCAATCAGGTCAACTATGTCCCGCCGGCCAATTTCAACGGTATCGCTACTATCACCTATACCATCAGCGATGGCGAAGGTGGTACAGCGACCGCGACGATTGAAGTTACAGTGACTGCCGTGAATGATGCGCCGGTCGGCACTGCGCTGCCGCTGCAGGATACTGTCGATGGCGCTGTCATCGCGGTGCCGGTTGCAGGCAATTTCAGCGATGTAGACGGCGATATATTGACTTTTACGGCGACTGGTCTGCCCCTCGGGCTTTCCATTGATCCGGATAGCGGGGTGATTTCGGGGACGATTGACAATAGCGCGAGCCAGACAGGCGGCGGTACCTATACCGCTATTATCACAGCCTCTGACGGCAATGGCGGCACGGCGACGCGCGCTATTGTCTTCGATGTCGTCAATCCTGGCCCCGATGCTGTCAATGACAGTGCGTCGACCGATGAAGACATACCGGTTACTATCTTCCCACTGGCGAATGACAGCGATCCCGATGGCGATGATCTGACCATCACCGCTGCCAGTGCATTGAACGGGGCTGTAGCGATCAATGCCGATGGGTCGATCATATATACGCCCAATCCCGGCTTTAATGGCACCGACACGATCACCTACGAAATCTCGGATGGTGAGGGCGGGACTTCAATTGCAGAAATTACCGTTATTGTTGCGGATATCAATGATACGCCGATCGCCAACGGAAGCATCGGCGACCAAAGCAATCTCGACAGCCAGCTCATCAGCCTGCCGATTGCAGGGGCGTTTAGTGATCCCGATGGCGATCTGCTGAACTATAGCGCGACAGGCATGCCGGCGGGCCTGACCATTGATGTCGCTACGGGAATTATATCGGGTACGATTGATCATAGTGCCAGCCAGATAAATGGCGGTGCTTATACGATAACAGTATATGCCGATGATGGTCGTGGCGGCACCGTATCGACGACATTTGTGTGGACAGTTACCAATCCCGCACCCGTTGCCCAGAATGACAGCGTGACGACGAACGAAGACACTGCGGTTAATGTCCCGATCCTCGTCAATGATGCTGATGTAGACGGTGATGCGCTGACCATTGTCGATGTTGAAGCCGGTCACGGCACAGTGACCATTAACGCAGATGGTACGCTGGCCTATAAGCCCAATGCCAATTTCAACGGCGAGGACACTATCATTTACACGATCAGTGATGGCGAGGGCGGTTTCTCTTCCGCGACCGTCACCGTGACGGTGATTCCGGTGAATGATGCCCCGACCACAGTGGGTCTGGCCAATCAGAACGGGGAAGACGGCGCGGAGGTTTCTATCCCGACGGCCTCCAGTTTTTCAGATATTGATGGGGACGATCTAACCTTTACCGCATCGGGATTGCCGCCAGCATTGGTGATCGATCCGGATACCGGTCTGATTTCCGGAATGCTGGCCTCTGACAGTTCCGTTACCGGACCATTTATCGTGACCGTCACGGCCACCGATCCGTCCGGCGAATCCGTATCCACCACCTTTGTCTATTCGATCCAGAATATTCCGCCAGTTGCAGTGAATGATACAGCAACCACGCCGGAAGATACGCCGGTCAATGTAGCCGTGCTGACGAATGATTTCGATCCCGATGGCGATCCGTTAACAATCACAGCGGCAAGTGCGCAGAACGGAACGGTCGTCGTCAATCCCGACGGGACTCTCACTTTTACACCGGCGGAAAATTTCAATGGCGAAGCAGTGGTCAGCTACACCGTGTCTGACGGGCAGGGCGGTATTGCCACTGCGACTCTCACCATCGATGTTGTTGCAGTCAACGATGCGCCGGACTCCGTCCTGATTCCAAATATTACCAACGAAGATAACCAGTCGGTCTCGGTTGATACAGGCAGCTTCTTTAGCGATCTGGACGGAGACACGCTGACCTTTTCTGTCACGGGGCTTCCCGCCGGCCTTTCGGCAGACCCGGCGACGGGCATCATTAGCGGGACCATTGACCGCAATGCGAGTCAGCCCGGCGGCGGCGTTTATTCGGTCACTGTTTCCGGTACAGATCCCGATGGCCTGTCCACCAGCCGGACCTTTACCTGGACGATAACCAATCCGGTGCCGACTGCGGTCAACGATACGGCGATTACCAACGAAGACACGCCGGTCGACATCACGGTGCTGACCAATGACAGCGATCCGGACGGCGATCCGCTTACTGTGACGGCGGCGACCGCTCTGAATGGTACGGTGACAATCAGCGCCGCCGGTGTGCTGACGTATACTCCCGATGCCAATTTTAATGGCACGGATACGATTACCTATGTGATCAGTGACGGCAATCGTGGCGTTTCTACCGCTGCGGTCGAAGTGGTTGTCAATGCGGTCAACGATCCGCCGGTGGCGGTTGATGATGCCGCAACCACCAATGAAGATACGCCGGTTACGATCGGTGTTCTTGGCAATGATACGGACATAGACGGCGATCCGTTGACCGTGACTGCCGCCACTTCTCCTGACGGTGTGGTCGTGATCAATGCCGATGGGACGATTACCTTCACACCCAATGCTGATTTCAATGGTCCGACAACGATCAGTTATACGATTAGCGATGGCAATGGCGGGACTTCCACGGCGACCGTTTCGGTCACGGTCGACGCTGTCAATGATCCCCCGGTCGCCAATATGGACAGTATAACCACGGACGAGGATAGTCCGGTTGATATTCCGGTTCTGGCCAATGACACGGATGTTGACGGCGATCCACTGACCGTCACGGCTGCTGATGCTCCCAATGGGACCGTGACGATCAATGCCGATGGCACTGTGATTTATGTGCCTGATGCCAACTTTAATGGCACGGATACGATCACTTACACGATCAGCGACGGACAGGGTGGTTTCTCGACTTCCACCGTGGAAGTGACGGTAACTGCGACAAATGATGCTCCGGTCACAACCCCCATAGCGCCGCAAAATGACAATGACGCGGATGTCATAAATCTGTCGGTCGCCAGCAATTTTTCAGATGTTGATGGCGATATGCTGAGCTTTGCCGCTGCGGGATTACCGGCCGGCCTGGCTATTGATGCTGCCGGCAATATTACGGGCACCATCGATCCAGACGCCTCACAAGGGGGTCCCGGCTCCGACGGCATTTATGCTGTCACAGTGACCGTCAGCGACGGAAACGGCGGAACTGTCAACCAGACCTTTGTGTGGGAAGTGAATAATCCGGCCCCCTTGGCGGCTAATGATGTTGCAGCAACTAACGAAGACACGCCGGTCATCATTCCGGTTCTGGGCAATGACAGCGATCCCGATGGAGATACGCTGAGCGTGATCTCGGCCACCGCAGCCAATGGCCTTGTCGTGATCAATCCGGACGGGACGGTGACCTACACCCCCAAAGCCAATTTCAATGGTAGTGATATAATTACCTATAGTATCAGCGATGGTAATGGCGGCACCTCGACGGCGACTGTTGAAGTGTCCGTTGCCGCGGTCAATGATGCGCCGATTGTCACCCGTCCGTTGCCAAATATTGCAGACGTGGATGGCGGAAGTCCTTCGATACCGACAGCAGGGAATTTCAGCGATATCGATGGAGATACGCTTTCCTTCGCCGCCACTGGATTGCCAGCGGGCCTGAGCATCGATCCCGGTACCGGTCTGATCACCGGTACGATTGACAACCAGGCGAGCCAGATTAACGGCGGTGTCTATACGGTCACGGTTACGGCCAATGACGGCAATGGCGGCACAGTCTCTGCAACCTTCACTTATTCCGTAACCAACCCCGCCCCTACGGCCGCCAATGATATGGTCGCGACCGACGAAGATACGCCGGTCACGGTCGCAGTGCTGGCGAACGACACTGATCCCGATGCCGATGATCTGACCGTAACTGTTGCGACGGCGCCCAACGGCAGCGTCATCATTAATCCCGATGGAACGATTAACTATACTCCCAATCAGGATTTCAATGGAACGGACACGATCACTTATACGGTCAGTGATGGCAATGGCGGGACATCCACTGCAACGGTCGACGTCACAGTTGCTTCGGTTAATGACGGACCTGAAGTCGATATCCCGATTTCCGATCTGGCCAATAAAGATGCGGAGATTATCTCCGTCGATATCAGCGACAAGTTCAGCGATCTTGACGGCGACACGTTGACCTTCACCGCAGCGGGACTGCCAGCGGGTCTGACAATCGATGCCAATGGTGTGATCACCGGTACGATTGACAACCAGGCCAGCCAGATCAACGGCGGCGTCTATACGGTTACGATTACCGCGGACGACGGCAACGGCGGAACGGTGGAGGGCAGTTTCACCTGGGTGGTGACCAACCCGGCGCCAACGGCGGTAAACGATACCGCCACGACCAATGAAGATACCCCTACCGCGCCGATTGTCGTACTCGCCAACGACAGCGATCCGGATGGTGATAGTCTGACGGTGACGAGCGCAACGGCACTCGACGGCACGGTTGTTATCAATGCCGACAATACGCTGGTTTATACGCCTTCCGCCAATTTCAACGGCACTGATATTATCACCTATCAGATTAATGACGGCAACGGAGGCACGTCAACTGCAACCGTTGATGTTACAGTGGTTGCGATCAACGACGCGCCGACCGCTGATCCTCCGCTTAATAATCAGACCAATGATGACGCCGACCTTGTCTCGGTTGACGTAAGGGGTAGTTTCAACGATCTCGATGGCGACACGCTTGGTTTTAGCGCTAGCGGTTTGCCAGCGGGGCTTTCTATCGATGCCGATGGTTTGATAACCGGCACGATTGATCCCGATGCCAGCCAGATGAATGGCGGTCTTTATATCGTTACCGTTACCGCAGATGATGGCAATGGCGGCACAGTTGACTCGACCTTTAGATGGACGGTGATTAATCCCCCACCGGTTGCGGCCAATGATGTGGCGGCGACCGCCGAAGATACCGCCGTTACCATTCCGGTGCAAACCAACGATAGCGATCCTGATGGCGACGATCTGACAATAATTTCGGCTGATAGCGCCAATGGTGTGGTGGTCATCGAAGCGGATGGAACGCTCACTTATCAGCCGGATCCGAATTTCAACGGCATAGACACGATCGTCTATACAATCAGCGATGGCAATGGCGGCACCGCAACCGCTTCGGTTGAAGTCACCGTGACGGCCGTGAATGATGCACCGGAAACGGCGGGATTGCCCGACCTGTTTGACTCAAACAACGAAGATATCACAGTCCCGCTGGGTTCGGCATTTAGCGACGCTGATGACGCAACATTGACATATAATATAACCGGATTGCCCGCGGGCCTGACCTTTGATCCAGCTACCGGCACAGTGTCCGGGACGACGAGTGCAACCGCCTCATCCGACGTTCTGGACGGTCTATATACGGTAACCGTGACCGCAACCGATGCCGCGGGCGAAATGGTGAGCACGACATTCACCTGGACCATCACCAATGAACCCCCGCGGGCCAATAACGACAATTATATCGGCACCGAAGACACGCTGATCAATCTCGATGTACTGGCCAATGACGTCGATCCCGATGCAGATCCGATGACCCCGATAGAGATTATTTCCGCGGTTGCGACCCATGGAACGGCAGTGATATTGGCGGACGGCACGATCAACTTTACGCCGGATCCGGATTTCAATGGCACGGCGACCGTGACTTATACAATCCAGGATGCCAATGGCGCCCTTGCAACCGCTGTCGCTACAATCGTTGTCGATCCGGTGAACGACGCTCCAGACGGCACAATTCTGCCCAATCGCGACAGCAAGGACGGTGACCCCGTCAACATCGATTTCGGGGCATTATACAGTGATCCCGAAGGCGGCGCCTTGACCTTCACGGCGACTAATCTCCCGGATGGCTTGTCTATCGACATGATCACCGGTGAAATAACCGGTATCATCGGGCCGGACGCGAGTCAGTTAAACGGCGGCGTCTATCAGGTTGAAATTACCGCAACCGATGATGGCGGTCTGGAAACGGCGCAAAGCTTTATCTGGAAGATTACCAATCCGGGCCCCACAGCCAATAGCGATCTTGCCGCGACCACCGAAGATACGGCTTCGGTGCCAATCGATGTTCTGACCAATGATAATGATCCTGACGGGGATGTCTTGACGGTCACTGCGGCAAGCGCGCCCAATGGTGTGGTGGTGATCAATCCGGATGGAACGTTAACCTATACACCCAAAGCAAATTTCAACGGGACGGACACGATCACCTATGTGATCAGCGATGGACAGGGTGGAAGTTCGACATCAACCGTCACCGTCACCGTTGGCGCTGCAAATGATGCGCCGACGGTTACGCCGCTATCGGCTTTGGGAAATGCCGATGCGGACCTGATTGCACTGGATATCAGCGGCGCCTTTGCCGATTTGGACGGTGACCCTCTGACCTTTACGCAAACGGGCCTACCGCCAGGGCTGAACATTGACGCCGCGGGCAATATTACCGGTACGATTGATCCATCGGCTTCACAGGGTGGACCGAATGGTGATGGTATTTACAGCGTCACGATCACCGCTGATGACAGCAACGGGGGGACCGTTTCCACCACCTTTAACTGGACCGTCACGAACCCGCCGCCTGTTGCCAGTAATGACGGACCGATTGCGGTAACCGAAGATACGCCGCTGGATATAGATGTCCTTGGCAATGACGTTGATCCTGACGGTGACATGCTGACCGTGACACTGGTTTCGGCCGGTCATGGCGATGTGACGGTCAACCCGGATGGAACGTTAAATTACGCGCCGGATCCCGATTATAACGGTCCCGACACGATCACCTATACGATCAGTGACGGCAATGGCGGCACCTCTACGGCAACCGTCGACATCGTTGTGGGATCGGTGAATGACGCACCGGTGGCCAACCCTATCGCGCCGCGCAATGCGCTTGATGGTGCTGTGGTTTCCGTACCAGTGGCCGCCAATTTTTCCGATGTCGATGGCGACCCGCTTAGCTTTTCCGCGACGGGATTGCCGCTGGGGCTTTCCATTGATTCCACCACCGGGATAATCTCGGGCATGATCGACAAAGATGCCAGTCAGCCTGCTGGTGGCATATATTCGGTTATCGTAACGGCAAATGATGGCCGAGGGGGCACGGTTGACCAGTCCTTTACCTGGACCATAACCAATCCTGTTCCGGTGGCTGTCAATGACAGCGCGTCTACCGCCGAAGACTTGCCTGTCAATATACCGGTTCTGGCAAATGACTCCGATCCTGATGGCGACATGCTGAGTGTTACAAGCGCCAGCGCTGCCAAAGGCACGATCGTGATACGGCCCGATGGTACTATCGACTATACGCCTGATCCTGATTTCAACGGTATTGATACGATTGTCTACACGATCAGCGATGGCAATGGCGGAACAGCGACAGCAACGGTTACGGTCACTGTCGGCGCGGTCAACGACCCACCGGTCGCGGTCAACGATATTGCCGTCACCAATGAAGAAACACCGGTTACGGTTTCTGTGCTGTCCAACGATAGCGATGTGGACGGTGATCCGTTGACGGTCATCAGCGCAATCGCACCCAATGGCACGGTGTCGATCAATGCCGATGGTACGATTGAATATACGCCCGATCCGGATTTCAACGGAATCGACGTCATAACCTATGTTGTCAGTGACGGGCAGGGCGGAACGGCAACAGCAACGGTTACGGTGACAGTGAACCCGGTCAATGATCCGCCGGTAGCCAGTGATGATGTAGCGACCACGCCAGAAGACACGCCGGTAACAATTTCTGTCCTTTCGAATGACAGCGATGTGGACGGCGATGCACTGAAGGTGACCGGCGCAACGTCGCCCGATGGTCAGGTCACGATCAATGCGGATGGTACTGTGACGTTCACGCCAAATCCGGATTTCAATGGCGTCACCACAGTCACTTATACGATTAGCGACGGTAAGGGCGGTACCGCAACGGCGACGGTCACTCTCACGGTTAATCCCGTAAACGACGCTCCAGTCGCGGTGCCTGATATTGACCAGACTGATGAAGATACGCCGGTTACCGTCGCTGTTCTGTCCAATGACACCGATGCTGACGGCGATCCGTTGACGGTTACGGCAGCCAGTGCGCCTAACGGTACTGTTGTTATCAACGCCGACGGCACCGTGACTTATACGCCGAAGCCGAATTTCAACGGCACCGATATTATCACCTACACGGTGTCCGACGGAAAGGGCGGTTTCGCAACAACGACAGCCACGATCACAGTCAATGCGGTGAACGATATCCCGGCGGCAGTGAACGATAATGTTTCAACGCCCGAGGATGCGCCAGTGATTATTCCGGTCCTCGGGAACGATACGGATGCGGACGGTGATCCTTTGACGGTGACCGCAGCGGCTTCGCCCAATGGCTCCGTCACAATTAATGCTGATGGGACGATTACGTTCACACCCGATGCGGATTTCAACGGAATTACGACCATCAGTTATGAGATCAGCGACGGCAAGGGAGGGACTTCCACGGCAGTCGTGACGGTCAACGTTACTCCGGTCAACGATCTTCCGGTAGCCAGTCCTGATGTAGTGATTACAACAGAAGATACGCCAATCGAGCTATCGCCGCTTGATAAAGCCAGCGACATCGATGGTGATCCGCTGACTATTATCAGCGCATCATCGCCAAATGGTACAGTGACGATCAATCCCGATGGAACAGTCACTTATACGCCTGATCCAAATTTCAGCGGCACCGATGTGATCACTTATCAGCTAAGCGATGGCAATGGAGGCTTCACCACCGCAACGATTACCGTGACGGTCACCGCGGTCAATGATCCGCCAATTGCCAGTAATGATATTGCTGATACCGAAGAAGAAGTTCCGCTGGTCATTCCGGTGTTGGCCAATGACATCGATCTCGACGGAGATCCGCTGACGGTGACCAACGCGGTTGCGGCCAATGGCACGGTGGCAATCAATGCCGATGGTACAATCACTTACACGCCGAATGTGGACTTTTTCGGCACTGATACGATCGATTATACAATTAGCGACGGCAATGGTGGCACCTCCTCCGCGACCGTTTCTGTCACCGTCCGCAACGTCAATGAAGTGCCGGTCGATGGTAACGAAGAAATGTTTGGCATTGGCGGCGCGGAAACGATTGTCGATGTGTTGACCAATGGCAGTGACCCCGATGGAGAAACGCTCAGCGTGTTTACGGCCAAAGTTGATGTCGGAACGGTGGTGATTAACCCTGACGGAACCATTTCCCATTTTGCGCCACCCGAATTTCAGGGCGTTGCGACAATCACTTATATTGTCAGCGATGGTAACGGCGGATATGATCAATCCACGGCAACGATTATCGTCACACAGGCCAATGCCAATGTGAATGACCTGCTTGGTGCCAATGATCCCGGCTTCCCGGATCGTCCGTTGCCGAGCACGAGCGTGGATCCGTTAGACAAATTCATTTCAACTCCCTTGATCATCAGCGATGCCGTGAACAGCTTCCGTTCGTTAAGCGGCTTGTCAGATCTCAACGGGAACCGACCACTGTTGACGGCCATAAACGGATTGCGTTCGTTGAACGGCATCGGAGAGCTGGACAGCGCTGAAGGTCCGATCGACCAAGTCGTCAAGCAGCTCGATAAAATCCGGGATCTACGTTTCGGAGCAGATCGCCTGTTCGATCCACGCTTCGGTGATTTCCTTACCGAAGGCCTGACCGGATTTTCGGTGCGTCAACTTGCTACGGGTAGTGACCAAGTGATGATTGAATCGGTCGTTCGTGACCGGGTCATTTATATGGAAATCCGCGATATTGGTGCCGAAAGCGCGCCCCGGATGATTGAATATCAATTGCGTACCCGCGATGGTAGCCCGCTCCCAAGCTGGATCCGCATGGACGCTCGTGGCCTGGCAATCATCGAGCGCCCGGTCGATGCAGAAACCGTTCGACTGATCGTGCGCGCTATTCGCGCCGATGGTCAAATCACTGAGATTCCGGTTATTATTCAAGGATCGACGGGAGAAATTCAGATCGATGAAAAACGCGATCTTTCTCAAAACACAAGAGGTGCCGTGCCATTGGCGAGCACCGTCGCATTGGCAGATGCCAGTGTCGCTGATGAAACCGCGCAGCTGCTTGCCGCGTTTAAAGCTTAGATAGGGATTAAAAATTATGGATAAGAAACTTGTTCTAAGCTGTTCGGCGGTAGCCTTATTGGCCGGTTGCGCCGTTACCCCCAAACCGCTCACACCCTCGCAGATCGACTCGACAGCACGCGAAAATATCATTGCGGTCGATGCGGAACAGGAGCCGGTATCCGCGCCAATCGATCTCTATCAAGCCATGGCCCGGGCGCTAAAATATAATCTCGATTACAAAGTCGAGTTGATGGAAGAGGCCCTGAAGACCAGAGAGTTGAACTTGTCGCGCTATGATATGTTGCCTCAACTTGTCGCCAATGCCGGCTATGCCGGACGGAACAATTTTTCGGGCGCAAGTTCACTTTCCCTGATCACGCGCCGCCAGTCTCTCGAACCGTCAACTTCGTCCGAGCGTGATATTTTTACTGGCGACTTATCCTTGAGCTGGGATGTGCTTGATTTTGGATTGTCCTACGTCCGTTCCCAGCAAAAGGCAGATGAATTTCTGATCTCTCAGGAACGCCGCCGCAAGGTCGCAAACCGCATTATCGAAGATGTCCGCACCTCTTACTGGCGTGCCGTTAGCGCAGAGCGATTGCTCAACAAGCTGGAAGAGCTGGAGGGTAATGTGACGACTACTCTCGAAAACAGCGAACGGCTTTCAGAGCGCCGGTTGTCGGCGCCGCTTACCGCTCTTACCTATCAGCGTGAACTTGTTCAGATACAGGCTGAAATCCGCAAATTGCAGCGCGAACTGGTTGTCGCCAAGGCGCAGCTGGCGGCTTTGATGAACCTGCGACCCGGCACCGATTTCTCGCTGGTATTGCCGGACCGTACCCACAATTTGCCCGCGGTTCGATACAGCGGTGAAGATATGATGATGACCGCTCTGAAAAATCGCGCGGAATTGCGTGAAGTCAGCTACCGTCAACGGATAAACAGTAAGGAGCTCGATGCAGCCTTGTTGTCAGCGCTGCCCAGTTTTCGCGGTATTTTGGGCGTCAACGTCGATTCCAACGACTTTCTGTTCAACAACAACTGGTTCCAATATGGCGCCCAGGCCAGCTGGAATGTATTGAACCTGTTCAAAATGGGCCCTAAGAAAAAGGCCGTGCGGGCGCAGGACGATCTATTGCGTCAACGCGAACTGGCGCTGACAATGGCGGTCATGACTCAGGTCCACGTATCGCGGGCGCGCTTTGGCCATTTGCAGCAGGAACTACAGACCGCTGAGCATCAGCATCGGGTGCAGGAAAAAATTCTCTACCAGATCCGCTCGGGCCACAAAGCCGGCGCGATGAGCCAGCAGACGTTGTTGCGCGAGGAAATGAATACGCTGGTGGCAGAAGTCAAATATGACATCGCCTATGCAGAGGCACAGAATGCCTATGCCAATCTCTTTGCTTCAATGGGCATCGACGATTTCGCTCCGGATCTGACCGGACGCGAAGATGTGACCAGCTTGACCAGTTCGCTCGCCAAGCTGTGGCGGGATCGGGAAGCAGCGATGCAGCTCGATAAATAGCGGAAAAGAGGAACGCACAGTTGATGAACGATGAAACCGGGGAAACAGCTTCGGATCCTGAGAAGAAATCGATGACCCCCTGGTTCTGGGGCGGTGGAATTGCGCTTGCCGCAATCGTCGGGCTCGCGTTCGCGAACGGAGGAGATGGCACTGACTGGTCGAGCAATCCGGCCACGCCAGATGCTGCCAATCAATCTGCCGCTGAAACGGGCAACAAGATCGCCGACAAGCCTGAAGCAGAACCCGACCCCGACGTGCGCGGGGTAATCAAGCCCAAGCAGGAATCCACAATTGCATCGCGGATGACGGCCCGGATTACTTCCATGCCTTTTGGCAAAGGGCGCAGTTTCCGAAAAGGTGCATTGTTGGCGCAATTTGACTGTTCGGCGATCCGTGCAGAGCTGAAAGCCGCGCAAGCTGCCTCCAATGCCTATAATGTTACCTATCAGACCAACGTTGAGCTCGATCAATATGAGGCGATTGGCAAGAATGAAGTCGCAGTAGCAAAGGCCAATTTGGGCAAAGCCAATGCCGAGGCTAACGCGATAAAGGCCAATCTGTCCGACTGTGCCGTATATGCTCCTTTTTCTGGAACGGTTGTTGAGGAAATCGGTCATCGCGGAGAAATCGCGGCCAGTGGTCAACCGCTGCTGAAAATCCAAAGCGGGGGTGATCTGGAAGTTGAACTGATTGTGCCGAGCAACTGGCTAACCTGGTTGCGCCCCGGAGCTGACTTCACGTTCAAGATTGATGAGACGGGAGCGGACGTAACCGGGCAGATTACCCGGTTGGGCGCATCGGTTGATCCCGTCAGCAAAACAATCCGCGTTACCGGCAGCGTCGACAAGACCGACAGTCTTATCCTTCCCGGGATGAGTGGAACGGGCATTTTTACAAAGCCGTCAGATGCTCCCGCCGTGACCGGAGCTGCTGAAAAATCACCGGTGAAAACGACGGTCAAATCGGGAGCAGCGAAAGCCGATGGCCGCGAGCCCTCCTGACCCGCAAGGTGCGCCCATTGCGATATTACCGCTTGCTTCGGGGGCAGCTCCTGTTTCCGGCGACGCGAATGTGCTGGCCGGTTTGCTGCAGTTTGAAGCGGAGATCCGGCGCCAGGGCAGCGTTGCCGAACTCCACTATCATGTCGCGAATGAAATGCGTCGTATTCTACCTTATGACCAGATGTTCATCGCGCGTCAGCCCCGCATAGGCGACGATTATCATATAATCTGTGCCTCCAGCATATCCTCGGTAGATCGCAATACACCACTGATTCAGGCGATGGAAAAGCTGATCAGCAAACTTGCTGCAACCGACGGTCTTGATCGACCCCACGACTTCGCGCTTGCTGCGATGGGGGATGATGCCGCGCTTGCTGAATATCCTTTTGGACAGTGCCGCTGGCAGCCGCTTCTCGACAGGGAAGGAAAGGTCTTCGCCGGACTTTTGCTAATGCGGGAAACGATGTTTCGGGAGGGTGAGAATTTTCGCCTCACGCGGATATCGGAAACGGTATCACATAGCTGGCGGGCACTTACCGGCGAAAAGCCGGTAAAACGGATTGGTCGTTTTGGTCGCAAGGAGAAAATTGGAGTCTCGGTTGCCTTGCTAGTGATAGCTTTGTTTCCGGTGAGAATGACAGCTCTTGCTCCGGTGGAAGTTGTCGCTGAACGTCCGTTCACGGTAGCGGCCCCGTTTTCCGGGGTGATATCGCGTATTCACGTTGCGCCCAACGCGGCGGTCGAGGAAGGCGAATTGCTGGTTTCTTTCGATGATGTGAAGCTGTCCAATGAACTGAAGCTCGCGGAAGAGAAACTGGCTGTGGCGAAAGCCCGTGTGGATCGTTCGACCAGTTCTGCGTTTGGCAAAGATGATGAAACACGCGAGATTGCCACGCTGCGCGCTGAATATGATCTGGCCCAGGCAGATTATGGTTTTGCCAATGATGTTATGGATCTGGCAGCGATCAAAGCCCCGCGATCCGGGATGGCGATCTATAGTGATCGTCGTGATTGGGAAGGGCGGGCCGTCAATGTCGGCGATCCGATTTTACAGGTTGCGGACCCCGGAAAGATAGCGCTCCGAATTGACTTGCCAGCGGCGGAGCAAATGGCCCTTAATCGCGGATCACGGGTTAAGCTATGGCTCGATGCACAGCCATTGTGGGCGATTGAAGGCAAAGTCAAATATGCGAGCTATCAGGCCCGCCAGACGGCTGAAGGCATATTGGCTTTTGCGGTCTTAGCAGAGCCGGTTTCCGATAGACCGCGCATTGGTTCACGCGGCACTGCGAAGCTTTATGGCGAACGGGTGCCATTATTGTATTCCCTTCTCAAACGTCCGATCGCAAGCCTAAGACAAACGGTTGGATTTTGACTGTCAGCGCGTCCGCGGAGCCGGAACGGCCTTTACTGCCTCCATTGAGGCAAGAGCTTCGGATCGAACCCGGCGCGGCTTTGATCAATGGCGCGCCAAGCTGGACGTTGTTTGACCCGTTGCGGCATCTGTTTTTTCAACTGGGCAGGATAGAATATCGCATTCTCTCCCGATGGGCTTCGGGTGACCTAGTGAAGGTCAATGATGATCTGGCCGGTGAAGGTCTGGATGAAGAGCAGATAAATGCTGCCTTCGGGAGAGTGGTAGAGTTTTCCTTGTCCAACAGCCTCACCGTAACGCCAATCGGGAATACGGTCGCTGGCCTTACGGAACAGCGGCAAAGAGCAAAAAAACAGTGGTGGAAGTGGATGCTGGATAATTATCTTTTCATCCGGATACCGATTGTCAAACCCGCTGCATTTCTCGAACGCACGATTGATAAAGTCGCTCCGCTCTGGTCCTTCCCTGCTCTGATTTTCTTTGCGCTATTGGCTTTGAGCGGACTATTTCTGGTCACCCGTCAATGGGATAGTTTTCTGGCCTCCTTCCTGTATTTCTTCAGCTGGCAGGGCCTGGTTGCTTATGGAATAGGGCTTTTCGCCATAAAAGTCCTTCACGAGCTAGGCCACGCCTATACCGCGACGCGTTTCGGTTGCCGCGTGCCCAGTATGGGGGTCAGCTTTCTGGTCATGATGCCGGTGCTCTATACTGACACGTCGGGTGCATGGCGACTGACTTCGCGCAAACAAAGGCTGATGATAGACTGTGCAGGGGTCGCAGTGGAATTGATGGTTGCAGGCGTAGCGACCATGGCTTGGGTGTTTCTACCTGATGGGATGGTGCGAAGCGTCGCCTTCATTCTCGCAACGACCAGCTGGCTGATGAGCCTCGCGATCAACCTCAATCCGTTCATGCGTTTTGACGGCTATTATCTTTTGTCCGACTGGCTCGGCGTCCCCAATCTGCAACCGCGAGCCTTTGCGCTGGGGAAATGGAAGCTTCGCGAATTATTATTTGCTCTAAACGATGAAGCGCCGGAACAGGTGCCACATAAATTGCGCCGCGGGATGATTGCCTATGCGTGGATGACGTGGGTGTATCGGCTGATACTGTTCATCGGTATCGCTCTGCTTGTTTATACATTATTCTTCAAAATCCTCGGTTTGATCCTGTTTTTCGTTGAAATTACAGTCTTTATCGCGCGACCGGTCATTGCCGAATTCAAGATTTGGGTGAGTATGAAAGAGCGGATATTGGCGACATCACGAACGCGCCTATTGTTGATAAGTGTCGGCATTGCACTAGTGTTATGTCTGTTGCCACTTGATCGACATATCAGCGCACCAGCGGTTCTAGCCCCCATCGGCGCCTCTCCGGTGATAGCGGGAGACCCGGGAAGGGTGGAAAAGATATTTGTCCGTAACGGCCAACGCGTCGCCGCCGGTGCGCCTCTCATACAGATTTCCGCCCCGGAACTCGCAAACGCCACCGCAGCGGCCAAGGTCCGGATTGCCAATTTGCAACTGCAATATGGTCGAGGGGCGGCGGACAATATCGATCTGTCCAATCGGATGGTGGTGGAGCGGCAACTGAAGCAGGAACAGGACCAGCTAAGCGGTCTCGAGTTGCGCGGCGAGCGATTGATCCTGCGTGCACCTTTCGCTGGCATTGTCACTGACCTCTCGCCGGATATCCATAACGGCCGCTGGCTTGGGGGAACAGAAACAATCGCCCATATCGTCACGTCGGACGATTATGATATTCAAGCTTATGTAAACGAAAATGATATCTGGCGTATAAAGGAAGACGCGCGTGGACGATTTGTTCCCGATGATCCGGTTCAGCCATCGAGAGCGGCCAAGCTGGTCGCGAAATCAACAAATGCGGTTGAGCGGCTGGATCAACCGATACTGGCATCGATCAATGGTGGGCCGATCGCATCCGATAAGGACGAAAATATTATACGGCCCCGCACCGCTCTCTACCGCATTCGGCTCGTTGCTTCCAAAAAGTCATATAAGGAGGGGGCGATGCTACAGGTCACCCCAGGTGTCGTCGAAATTTCTGCATCGGGACGCTCCTTGGCGGGCGGTTTTATGAATAGCCTGACCAGATTGTTCCGCAGCGAAGCTTCGCTCAACAATTAAGATATTAGTGAATGCCTCCACTTGGCACAAAAATACATTAGAATCTTCTGTAATTAAGATAGCGTAATCGCTTTATATTTATATTAATATTAAACCACGCCTTTGTTGATATCCCGCTTTCAAAAGCTGGAACAGTGGTCCGCTTCGTACTTTTTATTGTCAGGATTAATGTCGATGTATGTTCCTAGGAGGAGGCATTCAGAGCATATATTTATTCACGGTCGCATGGTGAGAAGTGGGTGGGGAGGGGGCATTTGAACGAACATATCTAGACGACGGCTTGTGGGCGGGAAGGCCCCGACGGAGAGCACCTCCTGCGCGTTCATCCCCGCTGAGACGGATGATATAGCCTTTGAGCTTGCCATGAAGCAAATCAGTGCGCACGAAAGTAAAGCGTGTCGCACCGATGCCCCTTGATGGGGCATAGAAAATACCCTCTGGCATTATTGACCTGGGTGAGCATCACCTGCTGCCAAAGCGCTTCATCAATATTTGGAAACAGAAGTTCGAAGAGCAGCATTGGATGTTTTCTGTCACGCAAATCAGAATATTGCGTGATGGATCTTCCCGAGGTTCGTCCTTCAGGCCAAGCGAGTATATGGACGAACAGCTCGCCGCGTTTAAGCATGCCAGCATGGTTTATGTCAGCGATATCCAGCCGGCAGTAGTTATCGATCGGCTGGGGCGCTAGGTCGATTACAGGAACACTGACTGGATATTGACGTCTCAATTGGGCTGACGAGCTACGGCCGAAATATTCAGTGTGAAATGGCGCCAATTCTGGTGCGTTGGCAAACGCATATTTAGAACTTAGCTGGTTCTGCGCACTCTTCCCGTCTCGGCGAAGCTGCCCAAGTGATCGGGCGTTTTCAAGAGCAGCGATTGTCTCGCTTGGTAACTTGTCAAACTCTTCCGAGGCAAGCATTTGGTGAGCGAGAGCTGCCAACCTGTGTGTCTTAACGGCCCCAGACCCTGGGGTGACATAGAACTTGGCTCGTTGCCGAGCGAGCTGAAGAAGCTTTTTCCTTTGCGCCAGGGAGGGGCGGTCGCAATCCGCCAAGAAACTTTTACGGCTATGTAGATCCTCGCCATATATGATAATAAACAACTGTGATTGTTGATTATTATGAATATCGAAATATGGTCTGGACCCATGTTTCGGAAGATGACGGCTGATACTGACTGACCATTTTTGATGTCGCCAACCGTTTGCGATTACCAGTATTTGGTTAGCGTCCTCGTTGTAACTTATAGAAAGGCCACGATCCTGAAAGGTGAGAGTGATGACGGAGTTTTTGTTTTCAAACAGCCCAGCTTTTACCAGAAAACTCATGGGAACAACGATGAGTTCTTTGGTTTCATCAGCCATGGACATCTTCTCCCGTTATAGAACTTGTCATCTTGCTTTGCAGGGGGGTCGCCCGCCGCTTAAGTCAGACCAAGATCAATAAAGTCCTGACACGTGGTAAAAGACGCTCAAATCGCAGGAGCTTCGCAATAAGACTTGATGCGTATTTCACTTCGAGAGACGCGCGCGTGCGCGCGTGTCTGTGCATCATGGTACAAAAAGTTCCGTTTCTGCAGAATTAAGCCAAAATTACGCATTTTCTGTTCAAATTGGTAGCAATCGTAAGGTGGAAAATTGCGAGTCAGCCCCACACTTGACCATAGTTCTTCAAAAATAATACAAGAATCGGGAAGTTACCACCCGAGACCGGTTCGCGAAAGACTGCGTCGCGCACCACCTTTTTTCTTGATTTCAATGTCTCGCGGCACCGCTACCTTGTGCACATTTCATGCTGGGTTCCCAGAGGGTTAGCAATTGCCTTGCGGGGCTTCGGTTGAAGCCGAAAACGTGCGGGCCGCGATAGCGGGGGCTCGACAACGTCAATGATTGCTCGGCTGAAAATTCATGAATCGTTCAATGAATCCATCAAGGACATGATCTCGCGATCTTCGGTCTGAGTGAAGTCCTGGTAAAAGGCTCCGACAGCGCCAAAATCGACGGGCACATATAGGCATATGATTTCATCACACTGGCTTTCCAGTTCGTCCAGCGCCGATTGCGGCGCAACGGGAACGGCAAGGATGATCCGTTGGGGCCGGGATTTGCGGACGCCCTTGAGCGCTGCCTTGATCGTGCCTCCCGTCGCTATGCCGTCATCGACGATTATGATCGTTCTGCCGGAAAGTTTGACCGGTTTGCGGTCGCCGCAGTAAATGTGCCGGCGCCGCTCAATTTCCTTGAGCTGCCGCTGCAATTCGGCGCGAATATATTCGGGGCTGGGGGCCACCTGCCGAACAATATCGTCATTCATAACCAGATGCGGATCGGCTCCGTCGACAACCGCGCCAATACCAAATTCCGGCCATCCCGGTGCGCCGATTTTGCGCACCATCAGCAAGTCGAGTTGAGCATCCAGCGCTTTGGCAATTTCATAGGCGACGGGAACACCGCCGCGGGGCAGAGCCAGGATGACCGGGTTCTCGGCGGCCTTGTCTGCGAGCCTGGCCGCCAGTTGTCGACCGGCATCCCGTCGATCTGCGAACAATTTGGTCATCTGTTCCATGGTCGTTCCTTTGCTGCGGTCAATGGAAATAGGCGCTAAACCATGCGCTCGCGTGGACAATGACTTCTTCCAGTGTTCCCGGTTCTTCGAACAAATGGCCCGCACCGTTGATGATCGTCATTCGTTTCGGTGCCGGAATGGCATCAAAAGCCTGTTTGTTAAGTCCGATCACCGGTCCGTCGCGGCTTCCGACCAGAAGCAGAGTCGGCGTCTGGACATTGCTGAGCCATGCACCGGCAAGATCGGGACGACCGCCCCGTGAGACAATTGCGGCCACTTCCGGCTCATCGCGAGCGGCGGCCACGAGCGCGGCACCCGCGCCGGTACTGGCTCCGAAATATCCGATCGGCATCTCCGCGGCGGACCATTGCGCCCGCACCCACTGGGCCGCCATGGACAGGCGTGAGGCGAGCAGACCGATATCGAAAACATTGGCCCGGTCCTGTTCCTCTGCCGGCGTCAGCAGGTCGATCAGCAATGTGCCGAAACCATCGTCGCGCAGCGCGGAGGCAACATAATTATTGCGTGGACTCAGCCGCCCGCTGCCGCTGCCATGGGCAAAAATGACTATACCGGTCGCGTTGGGCGGAACGGCAAAAATCGCCCGCAGTCCGACCGGCGTGATTTCAATTTCAGACGGTTTTATTTCTTCAAGAACATGCTGGGTCATATTGTGTTCCTTACAGGCCGAACGGATAGGTTTCGGGTGCACCAAGCGGCTTTTCATGGCCGAGCGGCGTGATCGCCTTGGTGGTTTCAAACCAGATATAGGCATCAAACTGGTCCGCCAGAATCGCTTCAAAATAGTGGCTGGCGAGCTCGGTTTCAGGGCGATAGACGACGCCGATTGCGCGTTCGAGCAGGGGCTCGCGCAACATATGGGCAAATTTCTGTTTCTCCCGTCCGCGCCAGTCGGTGAGCGAGCGGCCATAGCCGGTCAGGCGAAAGGCATGCTCGTAGCTGTCGGGGCGCGCCGGACGGACTGTCTTGATCTGCATATCCGCGCCCCAGTCGCTGGCCGCAGCGACCGTGCCGTTATCCGTGCCAAAGCCGATGCAGACAGCGTCATCGCCATAAGCGATTCGGGCGAGCTGCCCAATGTTGAACTCGCCGCGCCAGCCCATTGCGGTCGCCGACGCATCGCCAATGTGGGAATTATGGGCCCAGACAACCGCCTTGGTGCCAACGCCGCGATGGGCAATAATGGCCTGCAGCGTTTCAAACATATGGCGATCCCGCAGGTTCCAAGACGCGGCGCTGCCTTGATAGATGGCCCGATAATAACGTTCGGCGGCGGCCACGATTTTCGCGTTTTGCGCAGCATCAAACCATTTCTCGCCATCATTTTCGATATATTCCAAGCGTTTGCAAAAGAGCTGATGTATTTGTTCGACCGCAGCATCTTCGCAGGGATGCTGCTGGCCATGGATCACGGCTTTGCCATATTCTGCCGGATGGTCCTGCCATGGGGTCAGGCAGCCATAGCGCCAACGGGCCCGGGCGGCTTCGTCGGGGTCCACGGCATCAAGATATTCCAGAACCGCCACAATCGACTCGCTCAGGCTGTACACGTCCAGACCGTGAAACGAGGCCTGCGCAATATCCTTCCTGCCATCGTTATAATGGCGGAGCCAGTCGGCGAATGCCAGAACCTCCTGATTGCGCCACATCCATGTCGGAAAGCGCACGAAACTGTCGCCGCTGCGCGGTCGCGGGTCATGATGGCGGACATAGCCGTCAATCCTCGCGGCATCGGGCCAATCCGCTTCGACGGCGACAACGGTAAAGCCGTGCTTTTCGATAAGCCGCCGGGTTATCGCCGCGCGGGCATTATAAAATTCCGATGTGCCGTGGGTGGCTTCACCGAGCAAAACCACCTGTGCATCGGCGAACCGGTCAAAAAATTCTCCAAATTCGTTGAATTTCTCCGGCGGCGGGAGGATCTCCGCATTGTCGCGCAGCGCTGCTATCAGTTCGTCCGAAGCGACGCGAGATTCCTGGCGCAATTTGGTCGGTTTGTTCATCAGTCCGTCCTCGATTCTCGATTGGGTGATGGCTGCCATCCGGTGATGGGCTGCCGTTTCCAGTCCCGCATGATCGATTTCTCATGCGTGGCATTGCACTGTGTTTCATATCTAGATTCGATGGATAAAGATGTTTTCCGGACGTTACATTCGTGGAATCTACGTAACGGGAGAGCCGACTTTATCGGCAGAAATGCTGCTGCAACGACGATCTGACCGTCCGCAGTCTCAGCGTTATCGACTGGTTCCAACCAACGGGACGGACCCACCGTTTTGCATGAAAACATCACGCTTCATCATGGCCAGCAAGTTGTCCGATATTAGTATTTTACCTTGCTTGCGCGCGCCGCCGGTTAATGTGACAAGGTGATCGAATTTCAAAATCTTCCGATGCGCAACATTTGGACAAGCTATGATGATCAAGACAATCCCTTCCGCCCCCTTTGGAGATCAGAAACCGGGCACTTCCGGCCTTCGCAAAAAGGTGCAGGTGTTTCAGCAACCCAATTATGCCGAGAATTTCATCCAGTCCGTCTTTGACGTGACGGATGACAAGACCAACGGAACCATCGTGATGGGCGGGGATGGTCGTTATCATAACCGTACGGTCATTCAGCAAGCGATCCGGATTGCCATTGCCAATGGCTTTGGACGGATTCTTGTCGGGCAAGGCGGGATCCTGTCGACTCCCGCCGTCAGTCACCTGATCCGAAAGCATGAAGCGGTCGGTGGCCTCATCCTTTCTGCCAGCCATAACCCCGGCGGGCCGGACGGCGATTTCGGAATCAAATATAATATTTCCAACGGCGGACCCGCCCCGGAAAAGGTGACAGAGGCGATCTATGCCCGCACCAAAAACATTGATCGCTGGTTGACCGTGGAGACGGCCGACATCGATTTGGATAGGCTAGGCGAGATTTCGGTCGCAGGCGTTTCTGTCCAGATTGTCGACCCGGTGGCCGACTATGCCGAACTCATGGAGAGCCTGTTCGATTTCGATGCCATTCGAAAAGCAGTGGCGGGCGGTCTCACCATGGCTTTTGATGCCATGCATGCGGTAACCGGACCTTATGCAAAAGAAATTCTGGAACATCGCCTGGGCTTTCCTCCGGCTACGGTCCGCAACGGTATCCCGCTTGAGGATTTTGGCCGCCGCCATCCCGATCCCAATCTCGTCAACGCAAGGGACCTTTATGATTTGATGATGGGGCCGCAGGCACCGGATATTGGCGCGGCTTCCGATGGGGATGGCGATCGAAACCTGATCATAGGCAAGGGTTGTTTCATCGCGCCATCGGATTCGCTTGCGATGCTGGCGGCCAATGCGCATCTCGTGCCCGGATATGCCGCGGGCCTCAAAGGTATTGCGCGTTCCATGCCAACAAGTGCCGCCGCAGACCGTGTCGCCGAAGCGCTCAATATTCCCTGTTTCGAGACTCCGACCGGATGGAAATTTTTCGGCAACCTGCTCGACGCCGACATGGTGACGATTTGCGGCGAAGAGAGCGCCGGGACGGGCTCCAATCATGTCCGCGAAAAGGACGGGCTTTGGGCCGTGTTGCTGTGGCTGAATATTCTGGCAGTCCGGAAGATTTCGGTTGCATCGCTTGCGCAAGATCATTGGTCCCGTTTCGGACGAAACTATTATGTACGCCATGATTATGAGGCAATAGAGACCGCCCGGGCCGAGGGATTGATGGCGGAACTCGACGGCTCGCTCGGATCCCTGCCGGGCACTAAATTCGGCCCGCTGGCCGTGGAGGCGGCTGACAATTTTTCCTATGTTGATCCGGTCGACGGGATGGTCAGCGATAATCAGGGGATTCGCATCCTGTTTGCAGGCGGATCGCGGATCGTCTTCCGGCTTTCCGGTACCGGCACAAAGGGTGCGACCCTGCGTGTCTATCTCGAACGCTATGAACCGGCAGAAGGTGAAATAAACGGTCAGACTTCTGAAATGCTGGCGGATCTGATCGCGGCGGCCGATGCTTGCGCCGGCATTGAGCGGCATCTCGGCCGCACCGCTCCGGATGTCGTAACATAGGAACAGAACCGGCCCATATTGCGATATTCCCGACGGCGGCTGGAGCTTATGGCGACGGTATCGCCGAGCGGGTCAGCTAAGCAATTGCCCTTATTGATATTGCCGCCAGATTGTCTTCAATGACATCTTATCGTGGGTTTAATCGGTCCGGATATTGCGAACTGTTCGATTGCTCCGTCTTCGAGCCAGACCTTGTGATAGGGTTATGGCATCCGTTCCGGCAGATGTGATCCAGGTCTTTCGCAAGCGCAAAGGGAATATCAGATGAGCAAAAAAACCCAGGAAATTGTGAGCCGTATTCGCGACCTGGAGGGGGAGCTGGAAAAGCAGGCAAAACTGGAAAAAGGACGGCTTAATAAGCGTCTCGCGGAAGGCGGCGCTGAATTTGACCAGGAAATGCTTCGTTTGCAGCGATCATTGCGCGTCGGGATTTTCACCTATTTGCGGCAGGCGCAAATTCTCAATATTTTGACCGCTCCGTTCATCTACGGGTTGATCTTCTCTTTTGTATTTCTTGATCTTTCCGTCACGATTTATCAGGCCATCTGTTTCCGGGCCTATAAAATCGATCGTGTCCGGCGTTCCGACTATCTGATTTTTGATCGCCAGAAGCTGCCCTATTTGAATTTGATCGAGAAGATCAACTGCACCTACTGCAGCTACGCCAACGGGGTGATTGCCTATGTCCGGGAAGTGGCGGCGCGGACGGAACAATATTGGTGCCCGATCAAGCACGCGCAACGCCGGCATGGCGCGCATGCGCGCTACCGTCTGTTTGAGGAATATGGAGATGGCGACAATTACCGATCGGGGCTGGCGGAACACCGGGATGCCCTCGATCACGACAAGAAAGCCGAGTAAAATCCACTTGAATCCGGCAATTTCCCATTGATGGCCTAGCCGAGAGCGGACGTCGTCCACTGGACAATGGCGGGTGTCGGCATCGCTCCGGCGGTTCGGGACAATTCCTTGCCTTTGGAAAACAAGATTAGCGATGGTATCGACCGGATATGAAATCTTGCGGCAATCGCCTGCTCGGCTTCGGTATCCAGTTTGCCCAACCGTACCCTGGGCTCAAGCTGTTTCGCTGCGGCCGCAAAGGCCGGCGCCATCTGGCGGCAGGGCCCACACCAGCTTGCCCAGAAATCTACCAGCAGGGGAATGTCGCTCGCGGTGAAATGCTTGTCAAAATTGGCGGAAGTCAGGGTCACCGGCTGGCCCAGAAAAAGCGCTTTTCCGCATCTGCCACATTTGCCGTGATCGTTCAATTTGTTGGACGGAACACGATTTGCGGTGTTGCAGGTGGGGCATATTATTTTCATGGTTTCTGTCATATCGTTGACTTTCCCCTAACGTGTGATTGGTCCAGAAAAAACTATGTATTGTACCTGATCAGCCGTTGTTCACCTTTGCGAAGCCATTGTCTATTTTCGTTCCGCTATAAATTCGTGGCGCTTCTGCGCTCCGACTAGTGGAAAATACGTAATTACAAGACGCCAACCTTATTGTCTGGAGGCTTTAGCCTCAGTGATTACCGCAACAATGGTCCTCGACGGAGCAAATTTTATCAGGGAGTCCCGGTCTTGAAAAATTCAATATCAACGCTCGGCGCTTCATGGGCTGCAATACTCGCAGCGCAAGGCTGCACCCGAAAAAGGGAAAATGTTGATTGGATTGAAAGCAGTGTATCTGAAAACGGGACAATGGGCGATGCGAGGCACAATGACCGGTTGCGGCGCGGATGAATAAACTGTGATACCGCAATCTCACAAACCGGAAGTGGGCATGCCCCCTGTCAGCGGACGGTTTCTGGGGTCGACGCTGATGCGACGATATTGTCGGTCTGCGCGCCGGGCAATCCGCGGGAAGGTGATCATGATTGCCGCAGTGCCGCTGATCGGTTGTGCCGCACCAGGATATGATAACGTCGCTGTGCAAACGGCGATGCCGCTCCCCGATGCCTATTCCGGTCAGGACGATGTCTCCATGGAACCGGCGGCGCTGGCGGATTGGTGGCAGAATTTCGATGATCCGATCCTTGGCAGTCTGATTGAACGGACGCTGGTTGCCAATAATGATCTTGCCGAAGCGCGGGCGCGGCTGGCCGCAGCGCGCGCCGGCGTCAGAATAGCCCGTGGTGCCCGGTTGCCCAGCTTGTCCGGGGGAGCATCGGTCAATCGGCAGGAGGTGATCAGAGGGTCAGACGTCGAATCAACCGGCTATCAAATTGGGCTGGATGCCGCCTGGGAAGCGGATATTTTTGGCGGATTGCGTGCGTCGGAAGCCGCGGCGCGCGCCAGCGCCCAAAGCAGCGAGGCGTCGCTTTACAATGTTCAGCGCACGATCCTTGCAGAAGTCGCGCTCAATTATGTCGATCTCCGCGAAGCGCAGGCACAATCAGCGGTCACGAAAAGCAATCTGATGATTCAGGATGCCAATCTGCAAATAGCGCAGTGGCGATATCAGGCGGGGCTGGTCAGTGCGCTGGACGTGGAGCAGGCCCGTTCGCTGCGGGACCAAACAGCCGCGCGCTTGCCCGTCATCGAGCAGACAATTGCAGGCGCGATATATAACATAGATATCCTTGCCGGCCAAAATCCGGGCAGCAGCATGGCGGAACTGACTCCTGTGCGCCCGATTGCCATCGGCCCCGATGATATTGGCGCAGGCCTTCCCGCCAGTCTGCTGCAAAGACGGCCCGATATCATCCAGGCCGAACGAAATCTGGCAGCGGAAAGCGCGCTCATTGGTGTCGCGGAAGCAGATCTATATCCCCAGTTGCGCCTTACGGGGTCATTGAGCAGCTACAGCCTTTCACTTGGCGGGCTGATCGATACGGTGATTGGCAATATGATCGGCAGTGTTACCGCACCGATTTTTCAGGGCGGACAGATACGCGCCGGGATAGACCAGCAAAAAGCCAATACAGCGGCGGCACTGGCGATCTATCGCGGGACGGTGCTGACCGCACTCGGCGATGTCGAAAATAGTCTGGTGGCCATCAAACGATCGCGGGAAAGGGAAGCGTCGCTGATAACGGCGGAGCGGTCCGCGCGGGAAGCCGTGCGAATGTCCGAGATCAACTATCGCAACGGTCTGAGCGACTTCACGGTTCTGCTCAGTTCGCAACGCGATCTGCTCACCGTCCAGGATAGCCTCACATCCGCTACTGCCGCCCGCGCTACGGCTGCAATCCAGCTCTACAAGGCTTTGGGTGGCGGCTGGGATATGCCCGGTGCCGCGTCAAACCCCGACCAGATCTCCGATAATGAACGGACCAAGCCATGACAGACGAGCCAAGCGACCCTCAGGAAACCGAGGCAACCGAAAGTCTGGATGAATTTCTGGGCGGTGACAATACGGATGGAATCAGCAAATGGTGGCGCTGGGCGCTGATCGGCGTGGCGATATTGGCAGCTGTCATTCTCATCTGGATGTGGAGCAGCGGGGATAGCGGCCCCCGTTACGCAACCGCAACGCTGGAACGGGGCGATATTCAGGTTGAAGTCACCGCCACCGGCAATCTCGCGCCGATCAACGAAGTGTCGGTCGGTTCCGAATTGTCCGGCCTGATTACCAAAGTCTATGTCGATGTGAATGACCGCGTAGTCAAAGGTCAACCGCTTGCCCAAATCGACACGGTCAAATTGCGCGACGCGATCCAGATCAGTCAGGCGTCTCTTGATTCCGCCCGGGCCAGTGTTCAGCAATCCCGGGCCACTTTAGCCGAGACCCGGCAGACATTAGACCGGCAGGAAGAGGTCTGGCGGCTGTCCGGCGGCAAAGTTCCGTCGCGGACCGAACTGGACAGCGCCCGCGCCGAATATGCACGCGCTATTGCCAGTCTCGCTTCCGCTGAAGCAAGCGTAAGCAGTGCTGCGGCACAGCTTTCGTCGGACCGAAACAATCTGAGCAAGGCAACGATCCGCTCGCCGGTTACCGGTGTCATCCTGTCGCGCGAGATTGAACCGGGACAGACCGTGGCCGCATCGTTCAATACACCGACGCTCTTCAATATCGCCGAAGACCTTTCCGTGATGGAACTGGAAGTCAAGGTTGACGAGGCCGATGTTGGTCAGGTGAAGGAAGGGCAGAAAGCAACGTTCACGGTCGATGCCTGGCCCGGAGAGGTCTTCCCGGCGAGCATCAAGCGGGTAAATCTGGGCTCCAATACGGTGACATCAACATCCTCGACCTCGACCGTCATATCCTATGGTGCGGTCCTGTCGGTGCGCAATGACGACCTGATATTGCGGCCTGGCATGACCGCAACGGCAACCATTGTCACAAGCGAAGAGAAAAATGTATTCCTTGTACCCAATGCGGCACTGCGTTTCACGCCGACGGCGGACGCAGAATCAGAAAGCGGCGGCGGGATATCGATGTTGCCAAGGCCTCCTCGCGGGCAATCAACCCAGGAGACAACGATCGGCCGCGGCTCTGTCCAGACGCTCTACATATTGGGCGCGGATGACAAGCTTGAAAAGATTTCCGTAACCGCAGGGGCAAGTGACGGCACGCGAACCATCGTCACCGGTCCAAAATTGAAGGAAGGTGCGAAAATTGTTACGGGCGCACTCGCGCAAGGCGAATGAAGCGGCTGATTGAACTCCGCGGTATTACCAAGGTTTTCGGTCATGGGCCGAATGCCTTCAAGGCCCTTCGCGGCGTTGATCTTGATGTCAACATGGGCGATTTTATCGCTGTGATGGGCCCCTCCGGTTCGGGCAAATCCACGATGATGAATATCGTCGGCTGCCTGGATGTGGCAACGACGGGCACCTATCGTTTTCATGGTCATGAGGTCGGAGCCCTGAGCAATGATCAGCGTGCCCATTTGCGCCGTCGATATATCGGTTTTATCTTTCAGGGATTTAACTTGCTTGCCCGGACGAGCGCGCTGGAAAATGTTGAACTGCCACTGCTCTATCGCGGTGAGAAACATGCGGCACGGCGGGCCGCGGCGATGGCGGCGCTTGACAAGGTGGGCCTTGCGCCCTGGGCCAGCCATACATCGGGAGAATTGTCCGGTGGACAGCAGCAGCGCGTGGCCATTGCCCGCGCCATCGTGACCGAACCGGAAGTGTTGTTGGCCGATGAACCCACCGGCAATCTCGACAGTGAAACGTCGATGGAAATCATGGAACTGCTTGCCGATTTCAACCGCAACGCCGGGATCACGATCATGATGGTGACGCATGAACCCGAAATGGCCGACTATGCCCACCGGATCATCCATTTCCGCGACGGCTTGGTAGAAAATATCAGCAGCAAGGCGGAGCGGGCCTAATGCTCGGCACGACCTTCCTGCTCGCACTCAAGGAAATTCGCCGTCACTTGATGCGCTCATTCCTGACGACGCTCGGCGTTATTATCGGGGTGGCTTCGGTGGTAACGATGGTGTCGCTCGGCAACGGGGCGACCGCCTCCATCGAATCCCAAATTTCAAGTCTTGGTACAAATTTGCTGATCGTACGGCCCGGTCAGGGCATGGGCCGCGGTGGCGGTGTATCACCACCACCGTTCAAGGAAAGCGACGTCGAGGCCGTCCGGACCCAGATTGGTGGTGTGGAATATGTTGCGCCGCAGGCCACTGCATCGGTGACGGCCATCTATGAAGCGCAAAACTGGTCAACAACCGTAACCGGTACAAACAATGATTATTTTGCGGCTTCGCAACTGGAACTCGCCGCAGGGCGTATCTTCAGCGAGGCTGAAGAAACGGCTGGCAAGTCTGTTTGCGTTATCGGTGAAACCGTCCGGTCCAGCCTGTTTCGCGATGATGAGGCGATCGGCCGCAATATCCGTCTGAACGATATCAGCTGTCAGGTGATCGGCCTGCTGACAAAAAGAGGGCAGTCCGGCTTTGGACTGGACCCGGATGATCAGGTCATCATGCCGATCAAGACGGTGATGCGGCGGCTGACCGGCAATCAGGACGTGCGTGCCTTCCAGGTTGCCGTTGATCCCGAATATGACAGCACGGCGGTAAGCGCGGCGATTATCAAATTATTGCGCGAACGCCGCAATCTTACGTCCGGCATCGAAGATGACTTCAATATTTTCGATTCCAAACAGCTGGCGGACACGCTGTCCGGAACCACCCGGACATTGACCCTGTTGCTCGGGGCGGTCGCGGCGGTAAGTCTGATTGTGGGGGGTGTCGGTATTATGAATATCATGCTGGTCTCGGTGACCGAGCGGACCCATGAAATCGGTATCCGGCTTGCGATCGGCGCGGTGCAGCGAGAAGTGCTGATGCAGTTTCTGGTGGAAGCGGTGGTCCTGTCCTGTCTGGGCGGGATCATCGGCCTGATCCTCGCCCTGGCCGCCACGATAGGCCTGTCCTCCCTGTTTGGTTTGCCCTTCATATTCAACGTGGAAATCAACCTTCTCGCCTTCGCTTTTGCTGCTCTTATCGGCGTTGTCTTTGGCTATTTTCCGGCCAGACGCGCCGCTTCGCTCAATCCGATTGATGCCTTGCGGCATGAATGAGTGCCATGTGATCGGTGGTGATTGTTCGAAACGCCAGGCGCATGTTTCCCTCATTCCCTGGTTCAAGATTCAGGTCATTATTCCGACCGGCGGGCAGGGCAAATTTTAGCGGACTAAGGGGCTTTACGGATATCCGTCTGGCAACCGCGTTCGTTATAAACAAGGCTCAAACTGATGAAAGGACTTCCCGTGGCCCAAACAGAAACCCTCGGTTCACAGCCCGCACCTGTGGAGCCGATCGAACCAAAACATGCCGTTGTCGTCAGCGATGCCATTCCGCTCGTCACACGCTCCGGCTTCGAGTTTCATGTGCGGCCGGTAAAGCCATCCGACAAGGAAGCGCTGGCCGAATTTTTCACCCATGTTTCAAAAGAGGATCTGCGTTTTCGCTTTCTCTCCGCGGTTCAGGAAGTGCCCGGGTCACTGCTGGAAATGCTGGTGAATGTAGACCATGAAACCAAGGAAGATTATATTGCGGTCGATATCGATGACAAGACGATCATCGCCAGCGCCATGGTCGGTGCAAAAAACGACAAATCGGAAGCCGAAGTCGCGATTGTCGTGCGTAGCGATTACAAACATCGCGGGATGAGCTGGACGTTCCTGAAATATGTTATCGAGGAAGCACGCCGGCGCGGCATCAAGAAACTACAGTCTCTGGAAAGCCGCGACAATCATGCGGCGATCGAGCTGGAAAAGGAAATGGGCTTTACCGCCCGATCCTGCCCGGGAGATTCAACGCTCATGCTGCTGGAATTCGACCTGACCGTTGACCAGCCGAAGTCGTGATCTGAACCCCCCGCCAAGCCGGTCAAATCATGCCAGCAGCGACACATTCCCGCCGGCGGCGGTTGTATCGATGCAAACATGGCGTTCGATCAGGCAACGGTCGGCAAAGTCCCGTTCGGCAATCAGCGGGATCAGCGCACCGTCGCGCGCGGCAAGGGCTTTGCGGATTGCCCGCAGGTCGTCGCTATCGCTCCAGCACACGACCGCATCAAATCCTTGCAATATAGACAGTTGCTCGCGCGGCAGCCAACCGTCCAGCGCCTGTTCGCCTGAGACACGGGGGGCGACAACGAGCGGCTGGCAACCTGAATTGCGCGCCACCGCGGCTTGCTGCTGTGCTTCCTCGGCACCGGGGCCGAGGCACAGGACAACGCCGCGGGCGTAGGTCGATAATATATTGGACTCGCCCGTCGGTCCCGGCATTTCGGTTGTCGAGAGCGCGGCGTTGCCAACCGCCGGCAAGGCGTCCAGCGCCGATTGCACGTCATCCTGTGTCAGATGCGTGCCGGTCTCGATCGGCGAGGATGGATTGTCGCTGGCATAAAAGCGCGGCAGATAATGGGGCCCGCCGGCTTTCGGACCCGTCCCCGACAGGCCTTCCCCGCCAAAGGGCTGCGAGCCGACCACGGCTCCCACCTGATTGCGGTTCACATAGATATTGCCGACGTGCAGCGCGGCGGTCAGCTTGTCGATCCGCCGTTCGATCCGGGTTTGCAGACCAAAGGTCAGGCCATAGCCGCGGCCGTTGATATCGCGAACAATCTGCGGCAAATCATCATTGCCGAAGGTTGCGACGTGCAGCACAGGGCCGAAAATCTCTTCCTCGATATCATTGATGCCATTCACCTTGATCACCGCTGGTCCGACAAAATAGCCGCCATCGGGCGCGCCAAGCTGCTTGATCAGTCGGCCATCGGCCCGGGCAAGCTTGATATGGTCGGTAATTTTATTCTGTGCAGCCTCGTCGATGACGGGACCGATGTCGGTGGATAACCACCACGGGTTGCCCAGTTCGAGCGCATCCATCGCACCGCCCAGCATCTTCAGGAACGGTTCTGCAATATCCTCATGTATATAGAGCATGCGCAAAGCGGAGCAGCGCTGCCCCGCAGACTGGAAGGCCGAGGTCACAATATCGCGCACCGATTGTTCGGGCAGAGCGGTGGAATCGACGATCATGCAGTTGAGGCCGCCGGTCTCGGCGATCATCATCGCGTCCGGCCGGCCCTTTTCCGCCATCGCGCGGTTGATCGCCTGTGCCGTCGCTGTCGAGCCGGTAAAGCACACGCCGCTGATTCGCGGATCGCTGGTCAGCGCTGCGCCGACGGTTGTGCCTGCGCCCGGGAGCAACTGAAGTGCAGAGACGGGGACGCCCGCCTCATGCAGCAAATTGGTCGCCAGTGCCGCGATCAGCGGGGTCTGGTCGGCGGGTTTGGCGAGCACCGCGTTGCCCGCAGCCAGAGCCGCCGCAACCTGCCCGGTGAAGATTGCCAGCGGGAAGTTCCACGGCGAGATACAGCTGATGATGCCGCGCGGCTTGGCTTCGCCATATTGTTCGGATTGCACAGCATAATAGCGCAGGAAATCGACCGCTTCGCGCAATTCGGCAATCGTATCAAACTGGGTCTTGCCCGCTTCGCGCGCCAATAGCGCGAAAATCTCGCCATGATGATTTTCAAACAGGTCGGATGCCCGGCGCAGGACGGCGGCGCGCTCTTTCGCCGGTGCGTCCCATATCTGGGCGTCTTCGATCGCCGCCATCGCCTGGGCGCTATCGGCCTCGATGACTTCGCCGACCTGATTTTCATTGATCGCGGGGCTGAAAATCTTGTGCGATTCGCCGCTGATAATCTCGCGCACGGTCAGCGATGAAGAGCGCCACAATTTCTCTGCAAAAGGCGCGCGCTGCGATGTATATTCGTTCAGGTCCTGACGGTTGGCCAGATCCCAGCCGCGCGAGTTCACCCGCTCCGGCGCATAGAGCTTGGTCGGGTTGAGGATTTTTTCGCGGTTCGCGGCCTGATCGGCGGCCAGGGCATCGAAGGGATCGGTTGCGATATCTTCCGCGGCAACCGCATGATCGGCCAGCTGGTTCACGAACGAGGAGTTCGCGCCGTTTTCGAGCAGACGGCGTACCAGATAGGCGAGCAATTCGCGATGTTTGCCGACCGGCGCATAGATACGCGAACGCACTTTCTCCTTGCGGAGCAGCGCTTCGTGGAGCGTCTCGCCCATGCCGTGGAGGCGCTGGAACTCGTAATCCTGCGCGTTGCCCGCCATCTCCAGTATCGCGGCAACGCTATGGGCGTTATGCGTGGCAAATTGCGGATAGATGCGGTCGGTCATTTTCAGCAATTGTGCTGCACAGCAGATATAGCTGATATCGGTCGCCGATTTGGTGGTGAATACCGGAAAATCGGGCACCCCGTCCATCTGCGCGCGCTTGATCTCGCTGTCCCAATAAGCGCCCTTGACCAACCGGACCATGATCTTGCGGTCGAGCTGGCTGGCCAGCGTATAGAGCCAGTCGAGGACATTGCTGGCGCGTTTCCCGAACGCCTGCACGACCACGCCGAAACCATCCCATCCCGCCAGACGCGGGTCGCTCAGCACCATTTCGATCATGTCAAGCGACAGGCCGAGACGATAGGCTTCTTCGGCATCGATATTGAGCCCGATATTCGCGTCGCGGGCGGCCCGCGCGAGTTCGCCTACGCGATCGGCCAGGGCCGGTATCGCCTTGGCCTGCTGGCTCATCTCATAGCGCGGATAGAGCGCCGACAATTTGATCGACAGGCCCGGATTGTCCCGCATGTCTCCGGGTTTCGCAATTTTGGCAATGGTTTCGATGGCGTCGGAATATGCGGCGAAATAATGATCGGCATCTTCCTGTGTAATCGCTGCTTCACCCAGCATGTCATAGGAGAATGTCGCGCCCTGCGCCTTCCATTTGTCCGCCCGTTTCAGCGCCAGTTCCATATTCTCGCCGAGCACAAACTGGTTGCCCAGTTCTTTCATCGCCCGGCGGACGGCAACACGGATAACCGGTTCGCCGAGCCGCTTGATCGCGCCGCGAATGGCCTCCAGTGGCCCCCGCGTTTCCGGCTCGTGGATCACGCTGTGCGTCATGTTGAGCGCATAGGTCGAAGCGTTGACCAGCGCGCTGTCCGATTTGCGGATATGGTCACGCCAGTTCGATGATCCAATCTTGTCTTCGATCAGGTCGTCGATCGTCTCATTGTCGGGCACCCGCAGGAGAGCCTCGGCCAAGGTCATCAGGGCGAGGCCCTCATCGGTCGACAGCCCGTATTCGCCAAGAAAACTCTCGGTCAGCGTGGGGCCGGATTTGCTGCGGACCTCCTTGACCACCTGAATGGCGCGTTCCCTGATACGGACCCGCATTTCGTCGCTGGGCGCATATTCTGCGATGAGACAATTGAGTGTTTCCGTTTCATCCGCGCGGTGATGGTCACGGATTCTATCGCGGTGGTTGATCAGTGCGTTCATGAGCGGGTTTTTCTATATTAGGGGTGTCAGGAAACGGATATACGGGTGGCAAGGGCAAGACGTTCCGGCTCCCTCGGTTATGCCGATTTATCGCCGCGGGTCAATGAAACGCAACGCCAGTTTTTCGGGAGCGAAGAGACGCAATTTGCTTGCCGAATATGTCGTCCTTTTGAAGGATTCGACTTGTGGATATTGTGGTGACGCAATGCTGTTGCAGGAAGCGGATACGCGCTCGCGCTGTCGCCGCCGACAGGAATTGTTTTCCGGATGGTCATGTGTCGATTTCGATCGATTCTACATGTCGCGGCTGATTTCCCGTGGGCCGATGGCTCCGTCCGATTGCTGTTTATCTTAACCGTTCATCAACCATCACCGTGCAAATGGTGGCAGTATATCTTTGAGGTGGGGGAATATGGACGATCTGCTGGCAGAATTCATAGCGGAAACGCGAGAAATGCTGGAAGCCATGCAAGGCGAACTGGTTACCTGGGAGGCGGATCCCACTGACCGCGCCCGCCTGGATACTATTTTTCGCTTCGTTCATACGGTCAAAGGCAGCAGCGGCTTCTTTGACCTGCCGCGCATTGAAAAGCTGGGCCATGCCGCTGAAGGCGCGCTGGCTCAGGTCCGCGCCGGCAAGCGGACGGCCGATGATCGCCTGATCAATGCTGTGCTGGCCGCCATCGACCGGATTGTCGCGATGGTGGATGCGATTGATGCGGGCGAAGATTTCCCTGCCGACGGCGATGAAGAATTGATTCAGGCTCTGGATCCCGACGGGGGAGAATATATCGATCCGGAGGCGCTGGTCGCGGCACCGCTGACCGATGACAACAAGAAAAATGCGGTCAGGCCGCCGCGGTCGATCCGTCTGCCGGTGCCTTTGCTCGACCGGGTGATGTCCGGGATATCCGACATTGTTCTGGTCCGCAATGAACTGGCCCGCGCCCTTCGCGAAACCGAGGTCGATCCGATCGTCAACGCTACGTTCGAACGGCTTTCCACGATCGTCGATGACGCGCGCGCGGATATTTCACGGATGCGCATGCAGCGTCTCGAACATCTTTTCTCCACCTTGCCTCGCCTTGTTCGCGATCTTTCGGCGGAACTGGGAAAACAGGTGATGATTGATATCGAGGGGGGACAGGTGGAACTCGATCGCGAACTGATCGAGCTGGTGCGCGATCCGTTGATGCATATTTTGCGCAATGCGATCGATCATGGCATTGAAGCGCCGGCCGAGCGGCTTGCCGCGGGGAAAAACAAACATGGCCTGATTCATGTTACGGCACGGCAGACCGGCAACAGCATCTATATATCGATTACCGATGACGGCGCCGGTATCGATACCGAAAAGCTGTCCGGCCGGGCGGTTGCTGCTGGCATAGCCACCGCCGAGGGATGCGCGGCCATGCCGGAAAATGATCGCATCGGGCTTATTTTTCAGCCGGGCATTTCTACGGCAGAAAATGTCACGTCAATTTCCGGTCGCGGCGTCGGGATGGATGTCGTGCGCGCCAATATTGAAAGTCTGGGCGGCAATATTCGCGTCAGCAGCAAGCCGGGAGAAGGAACACGACTGGTTGTGCTGCTGCCCGCGACGCTCAGCATTATTCCGGCACTGACGGTAAAGGTCGGCAATCAGAACTTCGGTATTCCGCGCTCCTATGTTGAAGAAATTGTCAGTGTCAAATCGGAGTCTCTGGAATTTGATCAGGCCGGCGACACTTTGCTGGTGACATTTCTCGGGCAGCGTTTGCGATGTTGCTCGCTGGCGCGGATTCTCGATATTGAGGCCTGCGATGATCCAAAAAATTCCGTGTTGCTGATGATCAGGCTTGCCGGTGGCGACTTGTTCGGACTGGCGGTGGACGAGGTGATCGATCATCAGGAACTGGTGATCAAGCCTTTGCCGCCAGCGATTACCGCAACCCGGCTTTATACAGGCAGCTCCTTGCTCGATGACGGCAGTCTGGTGCTGATGCTCTATATAGGCGCGATTGCCGATCGGGAGGGTCTGGTCAGTGATGTCAACAAGACCAGCCGCAGGTCAGCACTGGCGGAGCGGCAAAAAACTGTCGAAGCAGAAGCGGTCTCGGCGTTGCTCATTCTGGGGCTGGACGGCAAACGTTATATTGTCCGGATGGACCCGGTAAGCCGGATTGAAACGGTCGACAGCGATGCGATTCGCATTTCGGGTGACAGTGCCCGTGTCGTCATTGATGGAGAAATATATCCGCTCGCCGGGACAAGCCATGGTGCGCCCGGTGAAGGTGAAACAAATCTCCTGATATTGAGTGATGGCGAAAACCAGATCGCCTACGCCATACAGAATGTCATCGATACAATTCACATTGCCAATGCGGTGATGCCGGAAGAGAAAAAAGGCGAGATTGAAGGCGTGACATTATATGATGGCGAGGCGGTGGGAGTGCTGGATTGCCATTGGCTGTTCGCGCAGCATGATGGCCATGGTCCCGGGAAAATATCAAAAACCTGCCAAATTGATGACGACGATCCCTGGGTGCGCTCAATCCTGCGCCCGATGGTCGAGGCGGCGGGTTACACGATAGTCGGCGCTGACAGCAACGAAGATGTCGACGTCGCGATAACCATGAGCAGTCAGCAGGCCGCAGTCCGGCACGCCGGTCAGGTGATTACCCTTACCAATGATCCGGAAGCGGCCGATCACAAGGGCGGTATCATCTATCGCTATGACCGCGGCACGCTTTTGGCCTCCCTGAACGAAACGGGGAGGAAAGCCTCATGAACATGTCGGTTTTGCTGGTCCAGCTTGCAGGACAACGTATCGCGATGCCGGCGCTGGAAGTGGACTCGGTTATCGAATTGGACAAGATCACGCCGGTTCCCGGAGCGCCTTCCCATATTGTCGGGATCAGCTCGTTACGCAGCCGGGCGTTGACCGTGATCGACTGTGCCAAGGTGCTTGAGGAAAATGATATCTACCGCAATGGCACAAAAACCGCTGCCGTTCTCAATTTCGAAGGGTATGATTATGCGCTGCTCGTCGATGCCGTGGAGGATGTCGTCGAAGCCCTGGCCGATCCCGTGCCAGTGCCTGGCGGAGCAGGGGATATATGGTCGAAAATTTCGGATGGCCTGATCGAAACGCATGTCGGTCCGGCAATGCTGATCAAGATGGATGCGGTCATCAATAATTTACACTAAATTACATTGAATGAGACATTAAGGCTTTGGTCAGGCTTAGTGGATAACTTGCTACGATAATTGAGAGAATTGAAATGCCTAAAACCTGTTTGATCGTAGATGATGCGAGTGTGATCCGAAAGGTGTCGCGACATATTCTGGAGTCGCTCGGTTTCGAGGTTAGCGACGCCGAAAATGGCCTTGTCGGTCTCGAAAAATGTGACGAGACGATCTACGATCTGATTCTGCTGGACTGGAACATGCCGGTTATGACCGGCATTGAATTCATCAAGGAACTGCGCGCCCGGCCAAATGGGCATATTCCCAAGATAGTTTTTTGTACGACCGAAAGCGATGTCAGCCACATTCGAGAGGCGATGACCGCCGGCGCGGATGAATATGTCATGAAACCCTTCGATCACGAGACTTTGCAGATAAAGCTTCAAATCGTCGGGTTCGACTAAGGGTCAGGACATGACAGCGGCCGATATCAATCAAGCTGGTCAGGAGCATGGCGATCACAAGCAGGCAGGCGTGATCCGTGTCATGATTGTCGATGACTCGCTGATCGCTCGCACGGTGCTGCGCAAGGTGATCGAACAAACCGACGACCTGGTCCTTTCGGCAATGGCAAATTGCGCCGAGGATGCGATTGAAAAGCTGTCGCAGGTCGAGGTTGATGTCATCCTGCTCGATCTGGAAATGCCGGGCATGGGCGGTCTGGCTGCGTTGCCGAAAATTTTGACATGCGCTGGTGGTGCACAAGTCATCGTCATTTCTTCGCTCACGACGACGGGAGCAGAAGCCACCGTCGCGGCTCTTTCAATGGGCGCGGCCGATACTGTCCTCAAGCCGCGGCCAAGCGAATTCACATCCGATTATCGCAGCGAACTTGCCTCACGCATCCGCGCCATCGGTATCTCGTCGACTGCCACTAGCCGGCCCGGTGCCCTCCGCGGTGACGAGACCCGCAAAAAAATCAGCAGGACGTCAAAACCGGCAAGGGCAATTGCCATTGGCGCGTCTACCGGCGGCATCCATTCGATGAATCAGATGCTGACTGATCTGCCCAAATATATCGACCAACCCATATTCATCTCCCAACATCTGCCGAGCAGTTTCATACCCGTCTTCGCCCGCCAGATTGAAATCGCCTCTTCCCGTGCGGCGCGTATTGCAAAAGACGGCATGCCGGTGATCCCTGGCGAGGTCCTGATTGCACCTGGTGACGGTCATCTGACCGTTGAATTGAAGGATGGGCAACCCGTCGTACGCATCGCTCGTTATCAGGTGCCCAATGGCTGTTGTCCTTCGGTTGATCCGATGCTGGAATCGCTGGCAAAATGTTTCGACGGGGCCGTTCTTGGCATCATCCTGTCGGGTATGGGGCGCGACGGCGTGCTTGGTGCCCGGTGCGTTGTCGATGCGGGCGGCACGATTCTGGTGCAGAATCGAGAGACTTCGTCTGTTTGGGGGATGCCGCGTGCCGTGGCTGAAGCGGGACTGGCATCGGCGATTCTTCCTCCCGAAGAACTCGCAATCCGTATACTTTCCAGTCGGGTGGCAACGAAATGGGCATGAACGCCGGATCACAAAAAATCATTGCCGATTTGCTTTCTGCCCGGACCGGGCAGCAGCTTACGGAAGACCGCAGCTGGCGAATTGGTACTGCGCTTTCGGGCATTTTTCGGCAAATCGGCATATCCAATGTCGATCAGCTTGTGTGCCTGCTCGACCAGCCCGCCCATTCGACTTTGGCCCAGCAAGTGGTCGAAGCCTTGCTCAATAACGAGACCTATTTTTTTCGTGATCGGGCGATGTTTGACCAACTGTCCAATCACGTGCTGCCGCAGATTGCAAAGCAGCGCAAAGAAGAAAAGACGTTCTCGATTTTATGCGCCGGCTGTTCGACCGGACAGGAAGCGCTGTCGCTGGGAATGCTGCTGCTGGAACAAAAGACGCGCTGGGCCGGCTGGAATCTGGAAATCACAGGACTGGATATATCCCACGAAGCCATAGCCGCCGCCCGGGCGAGCACCTATTCGCAATTCGAGATACAACGTGGCCTGCCGGTCTCGCAAATGCTGTCCCATTTCAATGAAACACCGATGGGTTGGGAAGCGAATGAAGAATTGCGGTCGCTGATGCGCTTCAGGGTCCATAATCTGCTTGATCCGATGTCCGTAATCAGGCCGTTCGATCTCATCCTGTGCCGGAACGTGCTCCTATATTTTGATTCAGAGACCCGTCAGCGCGCCTTTGCGCGACTGATGGAGGTTTTGCATCCCGATGGCTGGATCATGCTTGGTGCCGGCGAAACCATTGTCGGTCACACCGATGAGCTGGCATTGGTCAAGGGAGGGATCGGACTCTACCGCCCGATCAAGTCCGAACTGGCAGCCCAATATGAGGTTTGCGCATCGTAACAGCCTATCGGACCTCTTGTAACTCTATGTAAAAAAACATTAATCAATCCTTAGTCATAAGGATGTAAAGCCCTGTCAACTATCCCTTAAAGAGGATAATGGAGTGAGGAAATACTTGAAGCAATTGGGTGGGAGCACCCAAAGCCTGGTTTTTACGCCACTGATCGTGCTTACATTGATCTTTGGCGCATTGGCTCTGCTGCTTGTAATGAACGACGCGATTTCAATACCGTTGACGTCGCCACTGATCTTGGGCGGTACCTTGGCCTTTGTCATTGCAGCGCTGGTTTTCGCGCGTCTCGGTGCTGTCTATGTCGGCCACCTCGAGCGCCTGGTGATGACCGACAGTTTAAGCCTCCTACCGAACCGGCGCGCGCTTCATATTGATGTTCAACGCCATGGCACCAAAGATTCCGAATTGGCCATTGCACTGATCGACCTCGACGGATTCAAACTGGTCAATGACCAATATGGCCATAATGTTGGTGATCAGGTGATCAAAAATTGTGCCGCCATGCTCGCAGACCTATGTGGGGATGACGCACGTTGCTATCGTCTGGGTGGCGATGAATTTGCGATCGCAATGACCGGATCGCTTGCCGGGACCATCGTCGAGGGCATCTCCCGCAGCTTTATCGATCTGTTTAAAAAGCCGATCATCGTGGACGATCGCCGCATTGTGATCGGGGCGAGTATTGGCATCTCGTGCAGCAGAGGCAAAGACCGGCAGAATTCCTCCGAACTGCTTCGCCGTTCGGATGTCGCCATGTATACGTCCAAGCGCAACGGCAAGATGCGATGTACCTGGTATCAACCTGAATTCGACCGCAACCGGGAGGTCTCTCAAAAAATTGACGGCGAGATGCGGCGGGCCTTGTCGAATGACGAGTTTTACGTGCATTACCAGCCTCTGGTCTGTGCCCAGACGTCCAAAATTGTCGCGGTGGAATCCCTATTGCGCTGGGCGCGGCCAGATGGTGAGCTGATGGGCCCGGATGTCTTCATTCCGATCGCTGAAGAATCCGGTTTGATCAATCCGATAGGCTTGAAGGTTCTGCGCCAGGCTTGCAACGATGCGCTGGCCTGGGACGATATCACGCTCTCGGTGAATATTTCCCCCGCGCAGCTGCGTGATGTCGAATTTCCCATTCAGCTGGGACAGATTCTGGAGGAAACCGGCTTTCCGGCCGAGCGGCTGGAACTGGAAATAACCGAAACCTGCCTTGTGCTGGATCCGGTGCTTGCCGAACGTACCCTCGACGTCATTAGAGGTTTTGGCGTCAATATCGCGCTGGATGATTTTGGCACAGGCTATGCGTCTATTGGCTTTCTGCGGATGTTCCGCTTTGAAAAGCTGAAACTGGATCGTTCCCTGGTGGTTGATGCGGGAGAGGACGAAGGGTCCCGTGCGATGATGATTTCCAGCATCAGCGTTGCGCGTGCGCTTGATATGGCGGTTACCGCGGAGGGCGTTGAAACCCAGCAACAGGCGGACCTGGCGAGAATAGCTGGTTGCGATCATCTCCAGGGCTGGCTCTATTTCAAAGCAATGCCGCCCGACGAGATCACCCATCACCTCAACCAGCAAGATTCGCAAAACGATCAAAAAAAGTTAATCGGATAGGATAGACATGATGACCGCAGCTTCGACCGCTCCGACGCAAAAGCCCGATCTTAGTTCGGCCCATAGTGAAACCAAAGAGATGCTATTGTCGCTGTCCAGCCAGCGAGCCAATTCGCTTTGGACCAAATATCTCGATTGTTCGGTTGCGACCAAGCTCAATATCTATCACGCGGTGAACTCGCTTTTCGGTTTGGCATTGGTTGGCGTCGGCTGGTTCTCGATGAACGCTATTCAGGTCGACTTGGTGAAGCAGGGCATTGATGCGCCGAATATTTCGGCAATTGCTGACCGCGCAGAAATGATATTCGTCCTGATTATGGTCTTGGCCGTGGGCTGGGGTGCCTTTGCAATTGTTCGCGTTAGCAGGGATGTCTCCGGAGGCATTAAAAGGCTCGTGCCGATGTTGTGGGACGTTATCGAAGGCAAGATGGATATGGAAATCCCCTATGTCGAACGTCAGGACGAGATTGGGGAAATGGCGCGCTCGATCGAAGTGTTCCGTCGTGCGTCCGTTCAGCTCCAGAAGGTTCGCAGCGAGCGTGAACAAGCCTTTGAACGGGAAAAGGAAAATGAAGCGAAGCAGGACCGCCTGCGGGATGCACAAGCGAAAAAAATCCGGATCATGGCGGACAAGTTCGAAAATACGATCAGCGACGTGGTGAGCAGCGTCGCGGCTGCATCGGCCCAGTTGCAGTCAACAGCGACGTCGATGGCATCGTCTGCGGAACAGTCCTCGACCCAGACTGGCAATGTTGCAAAGGCAATGGAAGACGCATCCAAGGGTGTCACCGCCGCCGCCGCGGCCAGCGATGAATTTGCCATGTCTATCGGCGAGATCAGTCGCCAGGCTTCGAGCTCCGCAGAACTGGCGCGCAAGGCCGCAGATGCCGCCGGTGAGGCCGACATGACGATGACGGCGCTGTCGGTCTCCGCCGAACAGGTCGGCCAGATTGTCGAACTCATCCAGACCATCGCCCATCGGACCAATTTGCTGGCACTCAATGCCTCGATCGAAGCGGCTCGTGGCGGAGAAGCCGGACGGGGTTTCGCGGTTGTCGCCTCAGAGGTCAAGGAACTGGCCTCACAGACCAGCAAGGCCACGCAGGATGTCGCTCACCAGATCGGCACCATGCAGGAATCGACCAGCGCCAGCGTGGAAGCGCTACGTTCCATCGGTTCGCAAATCCAGAAACTCGAAACAACGGCCGTTTCTATCGCCGCCGCCGTGGATCAACAGGCCGTGGCTGGTCAGGATCTGGCGCGCAGCATTGACGCGACCGCGAAGGGTACGGAGGAAGTTTCGAACAATATTGCCCAGGTGAAGGAAACGTCGCGTGCAACCGGGGAATCGGCCACCCAGGTTCTGGGGTCTGCAACGGATCTGGAAAAACAGGCCGCCAAGCTCAACCAGCATGTCGACCAGTTCCTCGGTTACGTCCGCGAGTGGGATTTTTTCTCGCCGTCAAACGGGACAACCAATTGACCGCTCTGGTCGGTTAACCGGCACGGGCGGCTAGCGTCCCGGCGCGCTGGCGTTATTCCCTGACCGCGCTCAGCGCTGCTCCGGCGGCGAAGGGGGTGATGGCGACGAGCAGTAGCGAAATTGCGGCGAGAAACAGCAAGGCACTGTTGCCCTGGGTGGACAGGCTGCCGGCCCCGAATATCAGTAGCGGAATGGCCAGTGGTACCAGCAACAATCCGCCGAGCGCACCGGCTCCTTTTAGGCCGGCGGTCAGCGCCGCAATCATCACCGCGAGACCGGCCAGCGCCGGTGTCGCGATCGCCAGGCTTGCCAGCAATGTTCCAAGAGCCGCGCCTTCCAGTCCCATCAGCCCGCTGGCGAGAAAGGCCGCAAACAACAGCGGCGGACCGAAGGCAAGCCAGTGCGACATCATCCGCGCCGCCGCGATTATTTCGTCAGACAGGCCGCGCACGATCATCTGGTCATAAACCCCGTTTTCGAGATCGGGCTGGATCAGCCGGTCAAGCGGCAACAGGGTCGCCAATAGCGCCGCGATCCACAAAATCCCGCCGCCGGTCTGGAGCAGCAATGCGCGGTCCGGGCCCACCGCAAAGGGGAATAATGTTGCAGCAGAGAGGTAAAATATTACCGGTAGCCAGGTCCCGCCGCTGGCATAGCTTTGCCGCACGTCGCGCCAGATGATCGTGGCGATGCTACCCATCACAAACATGCTTCCAAATCTTCCAATGGCTCAAGCTTCAGGGTGAAATCAAAGGGGATTGGCAAGGGTATGTGGCTTGCGGCAAGAATGATCCCGCCATCATCGAGATGGCTTTGCAGCGCCGTCCCCAGTTGAGCGACCGAATCGGTATCAAGCCCGTTGGCAGGCTCGTCGAGCAGCCACAATCTCGCGTCTGTGAGATAGGTTCTGGCGAGCCGGGCCCGTTGTCTCTGCCCGGTCGAAAAATAGCGCACCGGCACTTCGGCGAGATGGGCCAGCCCCGCCCGTGCCATGGCGGCGGCAACATCGGCCTGTACCCTGCCGTCCAGCCTGGCCCAGAAGCGCAACGCCTGTTCGAACGGCAGTTGCTCGTTCAGCGCGAGCCGGTCGTCACACAAAGCTTTCGCCATCGGCACCGTACAGGATCCCGCCGATGGCTGGAGCAGCCCGGCGAGCAGGCGCAACAGGCTGGATTTGCCAACCCCATTGGGGCCGGTGAGCAATCCCGCCTGTCCCGGAGCCAGCTTGAATGTCAGGTCGCGGAACAATGTCCGCCCGCCGCGCGTGCAGCTTATCGCTTCGGCGAAGAGCCGATCGTTGCTTCCGGTTGACTGTCCATCGTTCATCGCACAGACTTAAGACATGATTTGGCGCGAAAGCCAAGCAAGGAGCAATAAATATGGTAGCGCAACTGACCGATGAGGAACGCAAGGCGGCTCTCGCCAAGCGTCCAGACTGGGAATATGACGCAAAGCGCGATGCGATCAGCCGGTCGTTCAAATTTTCCGACTTCACCGAAGCCTTTGCCTTCATGACCCGCGTCGCCCTGCACGCGGAAAAGGCCGATCATCATCCGGAATGGTTCAACGTCTACAACCGCGTCGATATCACGCTCACCACCCATGACGCGGGTGAAAAGGGCGGATTGTCGCAGCGTGATCTGGCGCTGGCGGACATAATCGAGCGCTGCGCCTAGGCGCTATTTTTCTTCCGATCCGGCCAGGACTTCGCCCAGATCGCTGGTCAGGCTGACCGATTGCTTGCGCACGCGACCGGGCATCCAGCGCGCGGCAAAGGCCAGCTGCTTGGCCATTTTATTGACCGGTGTGTGGACCTTGTCGCCATGTACGGCGTTCCAGGCCGCCGGACCGATGATCGACACAGGGCTAACCATGACGCCGGCCTCTTCCAGTCGTTCCTTCCCGCTCTGGTTAGTGCCTTCGACAACATTGGAAATGATATTGGTGTCGATGAAGCCCGGCATCAGCGAGCGCGACTTGATGCCAAATTTGCGCAATTCGATATCATGCGATTCGGCGAGGCCGCGCACCGCGAATTTGGTAGCGCTATAGACGCTGAGATCGGACACCCCGTAGATACCCGCTGCCGATGCGGTGTAGAGTATGCAGCTGTCGTGCGTGTTTTTCAGCATGTCGAAACAAGCGCGGGTACCGCTGATCACGCCGGTCAGGTTGATTGCGATCATCAGGTCTATCGCGGCGTCTTCCATTTCGTGGATCGGCCCGCCTTCGCCAATGCCGGCATTGTTGAACAGGACATGCATCGTGTTACCGGTGATTGCGCCGAAATCGGCGACCGCCTGTTTCCACTGGGCACGATCGGTTACGTCGAGCTTGTGGATCGAGCTTTGTCCTTCCGGCAGAAGCGCCGCGCTTTCGGCCATGCCCGCGTCATTGACGTCGGCGATACCGATGAACCAGCCTTTGTCGGCAAAATAGCGACCGACCTCGCGCCCCAGACCAGAGGCCCCGCCGGTGATGAAAATAGTCTTTTGTCCGCTTTGATAGCCCATGTTCCCGCTCCCAGTTTCTTATTAACATTGATGTATATTCGAGCGGTTTTTGACGCGAACGTCAAGCGAAGTTGGACAAGCAGATGAAAGGGCGTCACTATATATCCCGATGCCTGTCTCCGGTCCTTCCATCAGTCTGCACAAGGCGAGCCGCGATTACGGTACGGTCCGCGCGGTTGATTCGGTATCGCTGGAAATCGCGGCGGGCAGTCTGGTGGCTCTGGTCGGGCTGTCCGGATCCGGAAAATCCACCTTGCTCAAGATGATCAACCGGCTTGTAGAACCAAGTAGCGGCACAATCCGCATCGGTGACGAAGCAGTCGACTCGATCGATCCCCATATCCTGCGCCGCCGAATCGGCTATGTTTGCCAGAATATCGGTCTGTTTCCGCATATGACGATAGCGCGCAATATTGCGATCGGGCTGGAGCTCGCTGGCGAGAAAGAGGGCAGGGCGGCCCGGGTGGCCGCATTGCTTGATCTCGTCGAATTGCCACAGGCCATGGCCTCCCGCATGCCTGATCAGCTGAGCGGTGGCCAGCAACAGAGGGTAGGCGTGGCCCGCGCGCTGGCGACGCGACCGGGGCTGATGCTGATGGACGAACCTTTTGGTGCGCTCGACCCGGTCACCCGCGACAATCTCACCGATCAATATAAGGCGCTGCATGAAAAACTCGGCCTGACGACGATCATCGTCACTCATGACATGGCGGAGGCGCTCTATCTCGCCGACCGGATTTTGGTAATGGAGGGTGGGCAGATAAAGGCCGATGCCACGCCTGCCCAATTGCTGTCGGGCAATGTCGGCGCAGAAGCGGAGGCACTGGTTGCCATCCCGCGCGCGCAGGCGGCTCATCTGATCGCACTGGGCAAATCGGCATGACCGAAGCGTGGCAACGGGCCTTTTCGCGCGTACCCGAGCTGCTCGCCGCCCATGTCCAGATCAGCGTGTCCGCGCTGTTTCTGGCGATGCTCATTTGTCTACCGCTGGCGATCTGGGCAGCGCGGTCACCGAAAGTTGCTGCGGTTGCCCTGACCCTGGCCAGTCTTGTCCAGACGATCCCCGGACTGGCGCTGCTGGCGCTATTCTATCCGTTGCTGCTCGGTCTTTCGGCCTTGCTGGGCGGCGGGATATCCGCTTTCGGATTTTTGCCCGCGCTGCTTGCGTTGACGCTTTATGCGTTGTTACCGATCCTGCGCAATGCGGTGACCGGATTGTCTGCCGTCGATCCAGCGATCACCGAAGCGGCGGACGGTCTCGGCATGACCAGGGGGCAGAAGCTCTATCTGGTCGAAGCGCCGCTCGCCGCGCCGACGATCATGGCCGGCATTCGTACTGCTGCGGTCTGGACCATCGGCGCGGCGACGCTGTCCACCACGGTTGGCCAGCCCAGCCTCGGCGATCTGATCTTTGCCGGTCTGCAGACACAGAACTGGACACTGGTGCTGACCGGTTGTCTGTTTTCCGCCGCTCTGGCGATCTCGGTTGATCTGTTGCTCGGATTGATCGAGCGCGGCATCCGCGAACGGCGAAAGATATTGGCATGGGCGGGAATGGCCCTCATCGCTGCGGGCTTGCTGATCGCGACGCTGCCGCTGATGATTGCCCGCGACAATGTTGTGATAATCGGGGCCAAGGGGTTTTCCGAGCAATATATTCTCGCGCGATTGATCGGATCGCGGCTGGAAGAGGCCGGCTATAAGGTCCGTTACCGTGACGGGCTGGGGTCTGCCGTTGTTTATCAGGCGCTGTCGAAGGGTGATATCGACGTCTATGTCGACTATTCTGGGACTTTGTGGACCAACCAGATGGAACGCACCGATAGCCAGCCGAAAACGGTGATGCTCGATATGATCGCGCAATGGAGCAGCGCCAATCACGGGGTCAAGATGCTGGGCGCGCTGGGATTTGAAAATACCTATGCCTTTGCTGTAAGGCCCGAAGACGCTCGCCAAAAGACGCTGAAGACACTGGATGATCTTGCCCGGGTGTCGAGCGATTTCAATTTCGGCACGGATGTCGAATTTCTCGAACGGCCCGAGTGGGAAATGGTTCAGAATGCCTATCCGATCCGCTTCAAGGATGCGCGTTCATTCAGCCCGACCTTCATGTACCCGGCCCTCGCCAGCGGTGAAGTCGACGTCATTTCCGCCTTTTCATCCGACGGCAGGATAGCGGCGAACAATTTTGTCGTGCTGGAAGACCCCAAAGAGGCTGTCCCATCCTATGAGGCGATCGTGCTGCTCGCTCCGAAACGCGCTGGCGATGAGAAATTTGTTGCGGCATTAAATCCGTTGATCGGTGCGATCACAGTGGAAGTTATGCGGGAAGCCAATTATATGGTCGATCGCACGGACGACAAGAAAACAGCAAGGCAAGCCGCAAGCTGGCTGAACGGGAAGTTGAGGGAATGAACGTGAAATCTGGTTTTGCAACTTTGGCGAGAATGGCCCTTCTGGCGGCAATGTTTTTCATCGCGAGCTTTTCGGTTGCTGCGCGCGCCGATGTGAATGTTACGTTCTACTCGCATGATTTCGGCAAGAATTTCCCGCATGCTTTCTTTGTCGCAAAGGGGGAATTGTCCGATGGCAAGAAGGTGGATACCGCTTTCGGCTTTACCGCGATCAACGTGTCGCCCGGCATATTGTTCGGCTCGGTCAACGGTCACGTAAAGGCGCCATCGGCGAAATATATCGCCAGCAGCAATCCGCATTTTACCGTCAAAATCGACGATGCGAAATATCGCAGACTGATGGCTGTTGTAAAAAAATGGCAGGATATTCCCCAGAAAAGCTACAGTCTCAACAAACGCAATTGCGTTCATTTCATCAATGACGTGATCAAGACGCTTGACCTGAAAACCAATCTGAAAACCGCCAACTGGAAAAAGCCCCGCTCCTTCATGGAAGAGGTGATGAAACTCAATCCGTTTCTGAAATGATAATATAAAGGCACGCGATATGACCGACGTTTGCATGATCATCGGGGCAGGCGCCGGCATTGGCGGTCATGTCGGCAAGCGTTTTGCGCAAGATGGCTATCACGTCGCTCTATGCCGCCGCAGCAATCAGGATGGTCTCGACAATTTGGTCGCCGAAATCGAGGCCGCCGGTGGCAAGGCCTCGGGCCATTTGCTCAACGCGGTGGAAGACGGGGCGATCGAGACGCTCATCGACGAGGTCGAAGCGGATATCGGAGCGATCAAGGTACTGGTCTATAATCTCGGAGCGCAGATCGGCAATCGGCCGCTGGTCGACACGCCGCCCAAGACCTTCGAACTGGGTTGGCGGATGGGCACATTTGGCGTGTTCCGGGTGGCGCAGAAACTCTTCCCGAAAATGGCGGGCCGCGGAGGAGGGACACTGCTGGTGACCTCTGCCACGTCCGCGATGCGCGGCAATGCCGGACAACATAGCCATGCCGCCGCCATGGGCGGGCGGCGGATGCTCTGCCAGACCCTGAACGCGGAATTTGCGTCGCAGAATATCCATGTCGCGCATATATTGATCGACAGCGCCGTCAACGCACCGGATACATTGGGCAAATTGCTTGGTCCGGAGCAGTTTGCAAAATTGCGGGAAGCCAAAGCCAATGGCAGGGACGAGATCATGGAGCCGGGGGCGATTGCCGACACCTATTTCCATATCGCGCACCAGCATCGCTCGGCCTGGACCTTCGAACTCGATATGCGCGCCTTTACCGATACCGCCTGGTGGAACCACCCGCTCGATATCTAGGGGCCTGACTCCAAGCCTACATCACCATGACATGATAATGGTGCCATGTGAAAATCGCCACGGCGCCGCGATGCGGTGACCACATTTTCGCGATGTCGCGGATATCTTTTTCCGAAGGCCGCTCGGGCAGGCCGAGAAAATTGCCGACGCCGACCTGAATCGCAAGATCGCCGGCGGGCCAGATATCGGGACGACCCTGCGCAAACAGCAGATAGATTTCTGCAGACCAGCGACCGATGCCCTTGACTCTGGTCAGCAGAGCGATTGCCTCTTCATCATCCTGTGGCAGATTGTCGAGATCAAGCCCGCCGGAGAGGATCAGTTCCGCGAGGCTTCTCGCATAGCCCTGTTTCTGGCGCGACAGGCCGCAGGCGCGCAGTTCGTCAAATTCCGTAGTGATCAGTGCTTCCGCCGGGCAACCGTTGCCCAGTCGCGCTTCCAGCTTGTTCCAGACCGCTGCCGCCGAAGCCACGCTGACCTGCTGGCCGACGATGGTGCGCAGCAGTGTCTCATAGCCCTCTGGCCGGATCCGGGGTTCGGGATAGCCGGACTGCGCGACCGCCGCCGCCAGCATCGGTTCGATCCCGCTGACATGGTCCAGTCCGGCTTTAATCGCTTCTTTTGATAGGCCCATTGACTATCGGTCCTTGTTTCGGCCCTTGATTCTTTTTAACGGGCCGGACATAGCGTGCGGGATTTTCAATTAACAGTCACTACTAAGGGGTAACTATGCCAACGATTCACGTAACCGGCCGCGACGGAGAAGAAAAGGCGGTTTCCGTCGACAGCGGAATCAGCGTCATGGAGGCGATTCGCGACAATGGCTTTGATGAGCTGTTGGCTCTATGCGGCGGCTGCTGCTCCTGTGCGACCTGCCACGTCCATGTCGACGCTGAATGGAAAGCCAAATTGCCGGAAATGAGCGAAGATGAAGATGATCTGCTGGAAAGCAGCGATCACCGCGACGAATTTTCTCGGCTCAGCTGCCAGATTGAACTGTCTGATGATCTTGACGGTCTGAAAGTCCGGATCGCTGAAGAAGACTGATCCTTTATGACCGACAAAAAAATGGGGGCGCTTTTCAGCAGCCCCCATTTTTTTGTCTGGTGACCAGACTATTTGGCTAATTTGATAATCGCGCGCGGGCTGCCATCCGGGCCGGTGGTGCTATCCACCTTCCATCGCATATTTTTTGTCGAACCGCTGACGGTCAGGCCGTCCTGGGTGTTGTTGACCAGCACTTCGCCGTCGGTCACGATGGTGAATGTCCCGTCAATCGGCTGCATTTTTGATTCTTTCGATCCGCTGGCGCCCATCATCATCGGTGCCATCGGACTGGCCAGTGAGGCCTGTCCTGCCATTGCGGGCGTCAGTATTTCGAGTTCTCCGCCGCTTCGCCGGACGATCTGAACGAACGGAAATTGCATGATCGCGCCGGGGATCGTGGGAAAAGAGAACATCTGGTCGAAATTGCCGCTCATCGCATATTCGACCTCGAACAGATTGTCTCCGACATATTCCACCTTGTTCCAGCCGTCATATTTAGCGAGTTGCGCGGCGAATTTTTTCAGGCCTTCGTCATCTCCGGGCACTGCCCCACCGAAAATTTCGCTCATTGCAGCCCGTTTCGGGTCAGATTGCTTTTGCCCTACTTCGTCTGAATCCCCTGATTGGGGTGGCATTGATTTGTCGTTGTCGCTGGCCAACTGCATCTGGCCATTATAGGTAAAGCTATAGGTCCCGTCGTTCATCAATCGCAATTGCGACTCGAACTTTCCCGGAATGAGCAGGCAACCCGCAAGCAGCAATGGTGCGGCCACAATTACGAATAATTTTGCAAACAGCTTCATAAGCCGGTTCTCCTTGTCGCTTCGGTCAGCCAATGATTTTGAACAGTGCCATTGGCGGTGATTTTGTTCGTTCGGTGATATTCCAAAGAAGAACTTTCATGTCGCCATCGGTTTCCGGCCCTTCCTCGGTATTGTTGGTCAAAATCTCGGCATTGGTTGTGATCTTGAACGTGCCATTCGGTTTCGTGAATCCGGCGGGCAGCGGTGATTTTTCGTCTTCGGTAAAGCCTTCCGGTTCGCTTTCCTCCTCGCCTATCGCCGCGAGCGTGCTGAGCTGCATAATGCCGCTACTCTCTTCGATTTGCGCAAAACCAGGGGCCTCGATACGGATTTTGTCATCCTTGCGGACGATCGCTTCGACAAAGGCGGTCGCGCCCTTGGCCTGTTCGAAATGGGGAAAGGCAAAATTTCGATCCAGCCGCCCGCTGATTGCATATTTCACATCGAAAATACCATCGCTGCGATGATCGATCTGTTCCCAGCCTTTTTGCTTTCTGGTTCGTTCGACCAGTTCTTTCAGGGCATCCGGCGTGGACGGGTCCACACCGCCGAATAGCGCCTGAAACAGGCCGGTCATTTTTTCGTTTTCACGCTTCTTTTCGGCAAGCTGTTCTGCGGCTTCTTCTTCGGTACATTCCCGGATTTCGTCATCGCCGGATTGAACGGCTTGCCACTCTTGATATGCGGCTTCTTCCATCCAGCTATTTTCATAGCATAGAGGTATAAAGTCCTCTTCTTCCGACTTTGCTGCGAGATTGACCAGCTTTTGCATGCCCAAAACCGAGATTTCACCTTCGTAAGAAAAGGAGAATTCGCCATTCTGTTGCAGGACCAGTTCGGATTCAAATGCTCCGGGCGTGACCAGACAGCCAGTGAGCAGCAGAGGCGCAGAGACAGCCGCGACCAGTTTTGCAAAAATGGTCATTGATCGCTTCCCCCATTTCTCGTGTAGGCAGCATACAAAGCAATGGCAGCCGCATTGGATACGTTGAGGCTTTCCATCCTGCTGCTCATCGGCAAGCGCGCCAGCACGTCGCAATGGGCCGCTACATTCTGCCGCAGCCCTTCGCCTTCCGCGCCCATCACCAGCGCCAGCTTGCCGCTTCCCATCGCGCCTTCCAGCTCGTCGCTGGCATCTCCGTCCATGCCGATCCGCCAATAGCCGGCTTCGGCAATCTCGTCGAGCGCGCGGGACAGGTTGACCACCCGGACCCACGGGACGATTTCCAGAGCGCCCGATGCGGATTTTGCCAGGACACCCGATTCGGGCGGAGCATGACGGTCCTGGGTGATAATCGCGGCGGCATCGAACGCGGCGGCAGACCGAAGGATCGCGCCGACATTATGGGGATCGGTCACCTGGTCGAGGAGCAGCAACGGTCGATCAGTCGGTTCGTCGAGAATATCGCCCAGCCAGATATCGGGCAGGGGGTCGACATCCGCGACCATGCCCTGATGCGGCGCATCGCGCGGGATGACCCGGCCGAGGTCCGCTACATCGCTGATGACAACGGCAATATCGTCTGGAATCTCGAGCGTTGCCAGTGCTTCGCGCGTGATAGAGATCTTCTTGATCATCCGGCGCGGATTGTCGAGAGCGGCTTCAATTGCGTGCCGTCCCCAGAATTTAAGACCACCACCAGTTTTCTTTATAGATTTGTTCTTGCGTGCCATATTGGCTCTCTAGCCGGTAAGCCTCATGCCGACAGCCCTTTTTTTCTTCAAATTTGCATGGGCAGGCATTGACAGTTTGCGATCCCTTCGTCATTGAGCCGCTCTTGTCGCCGATGGCGGCCTTGGGTACCCAGATGGACAGGTGGCCGAGTGGTTAAAGGCAGCAGACTGTAAATCTGCCCGTGTAAGCGTACATAGGTTCGAATCCTATCCTGTCCACCATCCCTCCCATGCTCAGCGCCGGCACACGCCCGCGATTCGAAAGCTCTA
>CAJQNR010000081.1 GCA_905479715.1 uncultured Sphingorhabdus sp. | reverse complement strand
GGTAGAGACGGTCCCATATTCTACTGCGACTTCCAGCCAGAAATGTGTTCGGGCCGGGGGGAAGCACAATGATCTCGATAATGTCGGTTATACCGCGCGCCATCATACTTTCTTCGAAATGCTCGGCAATTTTTCCTTCGGCGATTATTTCAAGGAACAGGCGATTGTCCATGCGTGGACGCTGGTCACAAAAATCTGGGGCATATCGTCCGATCGTCTGACCGTGACCGTCTATCACACTGATGACGAAGCCTTTGACCTGTGGAAGAAAATTGCCGGTTTGCCGGACGAGCGGATCATCCGCATCGCAACCAACGATAATTTCTGGTCGATGGGCGATACCGGACCGTGCGGCCCTTGCAGCGAGATTTTCTATGATCATGGCGAGCATATTGCGGGAGGCCCCCCGGGCAGTCCCGATGAAGACGGCGATCGTTTTGTCGAAATCTGGAACCTGGTATTCATGCAATATGACCAGCGCGGCGAAGGCGATCGTGTCGATCTGCCCAAACCGTCGATCGATACCGGCATGGGGCTGGAGCGTGTCGCTGCGGTGATGCAGGGCGTGCACGACAATTATGACATCGATCTGTTCAAGGCGTTGATCGCCGAATCGGGATCGCTGACCGGAACCGCGACAACCGGCGAGAATCAGGCCAGTCACCGGGTGATTGCCGATCATTTGCGCGCATCATCCTTTCTGGTGGCAGACGGTGTCCTGCCATCGAACGAAGGACGCGGCTATGTGCTGCGCCGGATCATGCGGCGGGCGATGCGTCATGCCCATTTGCTCGGTGCCAAGGATCCGTTGATGCACCGGATGGTTGGCTCGCTGACCGGCGAAATGGGCCATGCCTTTCCCGAACTGATCCGGGCCCAGCCACTGATCGAGGAGACTTTGCTGCGCGAGGAAACCAATTTTCGCCAGACGCTGGCCAATGGCTTGAAATTGCTGGATGCGGAAATCGCGGACATGAGCGAAGGTGATATCCTGCCAGGTGAAACGGCTTTCAAACTCTATGATACGTTCGGCTTTCCCTATGACCTCACCGAGGACGCGCTGCGCAATCAATCGCTGGGCGTCGATCGCGAAGGTTTTGACAAGGCAATGGCGGAACAGAAAGCCGCTGCCCGCGCGGCGTGGAAAGGTTCTGGCGACCAGGCTTCCGATGCGGTCTGGTTCGATATTGCCGAGCGCGAAGGCAGCACGGAGTTCACCGGCTATACGTCTGAAGAAGGCGAGGGCGTCGTTGTGGCGCTGGTCAGGGATGGCGTTGAAATCGATTCGGCCGATTCTGGCGATACGGTTACCTTGCTGACCAACCAGACGCCTTTCTATGGTGAAAGCGGTGGCCAGATGGGCGATGCGGGCCGGATTTCCGGTGCTGACGGTTTTGCCGCCACGGTGACCGATACCCGTAAACCGCTCGGAAGGCTGCACGCCCACCAGATTGAAATCCAGTCGGGCTCGGTGTCGGTCGGGGATATGGTTCATCTTCAGGTCGACAAGGACCGGCGCACCGCGCTTCGCGCCAATCACAGCGCGACCCACTTGCTGCACAAGGCGCTTCGCCATCATCTTGGCGACCATGTCACGCAAAAGGGCAGTCTGGTGGCGGCCGACCGGTTGCGGTTTGATTTCTCGCATCTGTCCGCTTTGACCGAGGCTGAAATACAGGCGGTTGAGGCCGATGTGAACGCGCAGATTCGCGGCAACAGCCCGGTGACGACACGCCTGATGAGCCCCGATGACGCGGTGGAAGCAGGCGCATTGGCACTATTTGGCGAAAAATATGGCGACGAAGTGCGCGTATTGTCGATGGGCCGGGAAGCGGATCACGATTATTCGGTCGAGCTGTGCGGCGGCACCCATGTCCATGCGCTGGGTGACATTGGGCTGATGGTGATTATCTCTGAATCTGCGGTCGCCAGCGGTGTCCGGCGGATCGAGGCGCTGACCGGAGAGGCGGCGCGCCTGTGGCTTCTGGATCGCGATGCCAAACTCAAATCTATCGCCGCGACACTCAAGGCTTCCCCCGAAGAGGCGGCGGATCGCGTCGCGACATTAGTGGAAGAACGCAAGAAGCTGGATCGCGAACTGGCCGAAGCGAAAAAGGCCTTGGCTTTGGCCGGGGAAGGGGGCGGATCGCAAGCAGCCGCACCGGAAACCATTGGTGATGTGGCCTTTAGCGGCCAGGTGATTCAGGGGCTGAATCCCAAGGAATTACGCGGTCTGGTGGATCAGGCGAAGAAGGGCCTGTCGAGCGGTGTCTGCGTGCTGGTCGCGGTAAACGACGGTCGTGCAACCGTTGCGGTTGGCGTTACCGATGATTTGACCGAACGGTTTAGCGCCGTTGATCTGGTTCAGGCGGGGGTTGCCGCGGTCGGCGGCAAGGGCGGCGGCGGACGTCCGGACATGGCGCAGGGCGGTGGGCCTGATGGCACCAAAGCCGACGATGCGATTGCCGCTATCAGGTCTGTTCTTGCGGGCTGAGGTCGTCCGGCAACAAATCACTGGCCGTCGCCTGCGTGGTTGAAGCGGCGAAGGATTTGAGCTTGGGTTCCTCCTCGAGATCGCCCTTTTCCTGAATTTGCTTGCGGTAGATATCGCGCAGTTCATGGATCGAAGCGATGACCGGCCCCATGGCAACGCCATTTTCGACGAGCACGGCTTCTGACAATTGCAGGGATCCTTCCAGCGCTTCCGGCACGGCATTGGTCGCGCCAGCCTGATAGAGTTCGGCGGCATGTTCAATATCACGCGCCCGTGCAATGATCGGGAGGTCGGGGACCCAGGCGCGGACCTTTTTGACGACCTGCACCGACAATACCGGTTCATCCATCGTCAGCACCAGCGCCTTGGCATGCCCCAGCCGCAACCGGTCGAGCATTTCATTGCGCGACACATTGCCGAAAATCACCGAATAGCCTTCGCGGCGGGCTTGCGCGACAGTGTCGATGTTGGTTTCCACTGCGAGATATTTTTGATTGTGGGTCGTCAGAAGATCAGCAATCAGCTTGCCGACCCGGCCCAGGCCGATGATGATGGTCTGCTGGGGTTCGACCGGCTGTTCGTCCTGTGCCATGCCACCACCACTACGCATTTCCATTCGCCGGGCGATATCGTGGCCAAAGCGGGCCAGCAATGGGGTGATGGTCAAGCCAATTGCGGTCACGATTTGCCAGAATGCCGCAGTCTGTGGCTGGATCAGCTGCGCCTGCAAGGCTGCGGCCAGCACGATCAACGTGGTTTCGGAGGGGCTCGACATCAGGACGCCGGCTTCGGTAGCCGTGCCCAGACGGGCACCGGCAAAGCGAAGCAGACCGCCGGTGACCGCAGCCTTCACCACAACCACACCGACAACGGCGGTAATCAGGCTTGCCCAGTTCTCGAGGACAACGCGAATGTCGACCTGCATCCCGACGGTGATCAGAAAGACACCCAGCGCAAGGCCTTTGAACGGTTGGGTGATGACTTCGACTTCACCGTGATATTCGGTTTCGGCGATCAGCAGACCGGCGAGCAGAGCGCCAACGATGGGTGACAATCCGGTTGCCGCGGTCGCCAGACTGGCCAGGATGATGACCAGCAAGCTTACCGCAAGAAACAGTTCGGGACTCTTGGTTCGTGCCGCCTGCGCAAAAATCCGCGGTAGCAGGAGACGTCCGAGCACCAGCATGCCGATGATGACCGCGCCGCCAAACAGCAGCGTCCGCCACAGGTCACCCCAGCCGCCATCGGCGGTTATCGCCGGGGAAATCGCGCCGAGCAGGAAAATGATCGGGACGATCGCAACATCTTCAAATAAGAGCATGGCCAGTGCCGCGCGTCCGACCGGACTTTTCGTGCCGGACATCGGCAGAACCAGAGCGGTCGAGGACAGTGCCAGTGCCAGCCCGAGCCCGAGCGCACCGGCCGGATTCTGTCCGAGAAGATATAAAACAGAGGCAATGATCAGGCCCGATGCCAGCAATTCCGCCGCACCGACGCGAAAGACGAGGCGACGCAAGGACCAGAGACGTTTGAACGAAAGCTCCAGTCCGATCGAGAAGAGCAGCAAAATGATACCCATTTCGGCGAACGGCTCAATGGCTTCGCGGTCATTGATCGTGACATATTGCAGCCATCCATATTGGCCCTGAAGAGAGCCCAGTCCCGAAGGTCCGAGCAAAATTCCGACCAGAATGAAGCCGATGATCGGGGTGATCCGGAACCGCGCAAAGGCAGGAATGATGATCCCCGCCGCGCCAAGGATCACGATGGCGTCAATGAAGGCGGGATTTTCGAGCGGACTGTGCATGGGAGCACTCTATACGCGAAGAATGCTGTTTGTCAGCAGGTTACATGAGACAGAAGGCAAATGATCGGTGATGGATCGGTTCGATATCGGTGTGCCGGGCAGAGGACATCACCGATCAGGCGGCCATATTGTCGGGCAGACGTCTAAACGGGGCCCCAGACAAAGGCTGTTCGGGTGCGTCGCCGGATTGGGGGCGGGCGAAAGGATCGCCCAAACTCCCCCTTAATCCGCTACGACTATTTCCAGTTTTCCATTTCCGTTTCGAGATTGGATCGAACCGCTTCGAAAAACTGTTCGGTCGTCATCCAGGATTGGTCCGGCCCGATAAGAATCGCGAGATCCTTGGTCATGTTGCCATTTTCGACGGTCTCGATGCACACCCGCTCGAGTGTTTCGGCGAAGCGCGTAACGTCGGGCGTATTGTCAAACTTGCCGCGATAGATCAGGCCGCGTGTCCACGCAAAGATCGAGGCAATCGGATTGGTCGATGTCGCCTTGCCTTGCTGATGCTGGCGATAGTGGCGGGTGACTGTACCGTGTGCGGCTTCCGCTTCGACACAATCTCCGGTCGGTGTCATCAACACAGAGGTCATCAGGCCGAGCGAACCAAAGCCCTGCGCAACCGTGTCCGACTGAACATCGCCATCATAATTTTTACAGGCCCAGACGAACTTGCCGCTCCATTTCAGAGCCGAAGCAACCATGTCATCGATCAGGCGATGTTCGTAGGTGATGCCCGCCTTGTCGAACTTGTCCTTGAATTCTGCCTGGAAGATTTCCTCGAACAGATCCTTGAAGCGCCCGTCATAGGCCTTCATAATCGTGTTCTTGGTCGACAGATAGACCGGCCATCCGCGGTTCAGGCCATAGTTCATCGACGCGCGGGCAAAATCGCGGATCGAATCGTCGAGATTATACATGGCCATCGCAACGCCGGGGGACGGGAACTGGAAGACTTCCTCGTCGATTTTCGTGCCATCATCCCCGTCGAAGACCAGCCGCAACTTGCCGGGTCCTGGAACCTTGAAGTCGGTGCAACGATATTGATCGCCAAAGGCATGACGGCCGACCACGATGGGATCGGTCCAGCCCGGTACGAGACGGGGTACATTGTCGATGACAATCGGCTCGCGGAATACAACGCCGCCCAAGATGTTGCGGATCGTGCCGTTCGGCGACTTCCACATCCGCTTCAGGCCAAATTCTTCAACCCGGTCTTCGTCCGGCGTGATCGTTGCGCATTTTACGCCAACGCCATATTTCTTGATCGCATTGGCCGCATCGACGGTAATTTTGTCATTGGTGTCATCGCGCACCTGGATCGCCAGATCATAATAATGCAAATCGATGTCGAGATAAGGTTCAATCAACCGTTCACGAATCCATTGCCAGATGATGCGTGTCATTTCGTCGCCGTCAAGTTCGACGACTGGATTTTTGACCTTGATTTTCGACATATCGTTTTATTCTTTCCTGAAACGGGAACAAGAGGGAGGAATGATGTTGCGAGCCTCTTAGCAAAGATTGTCATTTGTTCAACCTTGAGTTGCTGACGGTCGCTCAAAACCCGAATGACGGATTGGCGATTAATCAACGGGAGTGTTGTCAGAACAATGGGCCGTCTCTAAGTAACAGCCATGGCAATTGAGAAATATTCAAACAAAGGGCTGGGAGAAGCCAAGTGGGCTTTCCCGCCGATCCATCCCGAAGGCCGCAAATTTGCGGTCATCGCTGGCCTTATCACTGCTTTTTTTGCGGTCATGGCCTGGGAGACGCTGGCCTGGCCCATGGCGGGCATAACCATTTGGGTCTTGGCGTTTTTCCGCGATCCGAAGCGGGTTACGCCGCTTGACGAAAAATATATCATTGCACCGGCTGATGGTCTGGTGAACCTGATCATGCCGGTGAAGCCGCCGGTGGAATTGCAAGGCGAAGGCGGCCTTGGTGACGAAGAGTTGATCCGTGTTTCCATATTCATGAGCGTGTTCGACGTTCATATCAATCGGACACCGATCGAGGGTACGGTCAAGCGCCAGGCCTATATTTCAGGAAAATTTCTCAACGCGGATCTTGATAAGGCGAGCGAAGAAAATGAGCGGCAGCATTTCCTGGTGGAACGCAACGACGGCCTGAAGGTTGGTTTTACGCAAATCGCCGGTCTGGTGGCACGGCGGATCATGGCTTTTGTCAAGGAGGGCGATTTTGTCGCTGTCGGACAGCGAATCGGGTTGATCCGTTTTGGTAGCCGTGTCGACGTCTACCTGCCCAAGGGCACGGAACCCAATGTCGTGCTGGGACAGCGGGCCATCGCCGGAGAAACGGTTATCGCGGTCATCGGGCAGATGAAAGAGATTGAAGGCGTTGGGCAATGATCACCGGGGCAGCCGTTGATCGGCTGGTTGCGCTCTGATGGCGAATAAAGGTCCCTTGAAGAGACCCGAGCGAGGCATTTCCTTGCGCGCTTTTGTCCCGAACGCGGTGACGGCGCTGGCTCTTTGTGTGGGTTTGAGCAGTGTTCGCTTCGCTTATATGGACAATTGGGTGCTGGCCGCCGGGGCTATCGTTCTGGCTGGCATATTGGATGGTCTGGATGGCCGGATCGCCCGACTGCTGAATGCACAGAGCCGGTTTGGCGCGGAACTGGATTCGCTGTCAGACGTGATCGCTTTTGGCGTCTCTCCGGCGCTGGTCATGTTCCTCTGGTCTACCCAATATATGCCGCAATTTGGCTGGGTGCTGGCGCTCACCATGGCGGTCGGCTGCGCGCTCCGGCTGGCGCGCTTCAATGCCCTGATCGATGACGAAGACCAACCCCATAAATCGGCCGGGTTCCTGACCGGTATTCCCGCGCCGGTGGGGGCCGGACTGGCGATGTTGCCGCTATATTTGTGGATGATCACGGGCCAGGAAATTTTCCGTCACTATGCGCTGGTGGCCCCCTGGATTGTCCTGATCGCTTTCCTGATGATCTCGAATACCGCGACGTTCAGCTGGTCATCCCTGCGTTTGCGAAAAAATATCAGACTGGAAGGCATTGCCGTGGTCGCGCTGGTCGGCGTTGCCCTTATCAACTCTCCGTGGATCATGCTGTCCGCGATCAGTATCGGCTATCTGATACTGATCCCCTTCAGCATCAGAAGTTATGCCAAGGTCAGGCGGCAACGCGCAGCGGAGCGGGTTTCAGCGCACGATTCTGCGTCATAAGCGGGGATGGCTTGACTGTCCGGCGGTGATGGATCGTCGGCGGCAGCAGCGCTTCGGTCTGTTCGGCTTCCATCCCGTTTTTGATGACGCTCACAATTCTCTCACGATATTGGGAAAACATCATCGCAATGACCATTGCTGCACCGAAAAAGGCGAGACCGAAAAAAGTCGAAATAGCGATACTGAGCATGTGATAATCCCGTTTGTTCTTTCAATATACGCTTAATGTTCCATCTATGTTCTCATTGTCAAGCGGAATTTGAAACATGCCAGTGATACGCACTGCGAATCGAAAGGTTGCGTTTTCCGGCAGCGGTGTCGGAATCATCTTCGCTGTCGGCTAAGAGTCTAGGGTCCGTCTCCTAGGAACTGCCACTGCATGCCGCGTTGCGAATGAAGCGGTAAACTATGCTTGTACCAATTCCTTACGGGCTTGCGTAAATACGTCGATGCTGCCCCAAACGGCGAGGGTTGCCATGATTACGGCGACGAGCAGGTCCGGCCATGCTCGTCCGGTGCCGAGCACACCCAGTGCGGCCGCAAGAACGGCCATATTGCCAATGGCGTCGTTGCGCGAGCAGATCCACGCCGAACGCATATTGGCATCGCCGTCGCGAAAACCCATCAGCAACAGCGCGACCACAATATTGACGATCAGCGCCAGCGTACCGATTACACCCATGGTCTGCGGTTCGGGAGACGCACCAGCGTAAAATCCATAGATTGCATAGCCGATCACCCATAGTCCGAAGGCCAGCATCGTTGCGGCCTTGACCATCGCCGCCCGCGCTCGCCAGGTGAGGGTCATGCCTGCGACAAACAGACTGATGGCGTAATTTGCCGAATCGCCAAAAAAGTCGAGTGCATCGGCCTGGAGGGCACGGGAATCTGCAGACACGCCCGCGACAATCTCTACCCCGAACATCAGGCCATTGGCGATCAGGGCGAACCACAGCACCCGCCGCCAGCGCGGATCGTTGTTATTGCCCGTGTCGGACGGAACATTGCAGCAGGATTTTGCCATTTGGCCTGTCTCTTGTTGTTTCGAGTCGTCCACTTATATGAACCCTGTAGCGACTAAAGGGTCAAGCGATGCGTATTGGTGAACTGGCGAAGGCGACCGGTGTGAAGGTCGAGACCATCCGCTATTATGAACGAGAGGCGATCCTGCCGGCAGCAGACCGGACGGACGGCAATTACCGGGATTATTCCGCCAGTGACCTAGCGTTGCTGACCTTCATCAGGCGCGCGCGAAATCTGGGTTTCAGCATGGTTCAGGTGCGAGCATTGATCGATTTGGCGGAAGACAGCGACCAGCCTTGCAACGAGGTCGATGGTATGGCGCGCAAGCATATAGCGGAAATCGACGACAAGATCGCTGACCTGACGGCGCTGCGCGGGGAACTGTCCCGTCTCGTCGATGCCTGTGACGGTGAACGCATTGGCGAGTGTCTGATTGTCGAGGCACTTGGCGGACCGGGCCGCTAGAAGCATTGTAGAGGCAGCAGGAAGGGCAGGGCTGTGCCCGCCCCGAAGTGTCACGCTGATGATATTGCCGTTCAACAGTTTGTGGTTGCAATTTTCTTCTCTTCGCCTTAACGGCACGCTCATTCCACATGGAAAGCACTCATACCGGTGCCAATAGCGGTCTTTCAGGTCGTTTGAGGTTATCAGCTTTCCAGAGGCATAACCGGATAAGGAGAACTATTATGGCGGCCCCTGTCGTCACCCTACAGCAATTGATCGAAGCCGGAGCACATTTCGGCCACCAGACCCACCGCTGGAACCCGAAGATGAAACCATATATCTTCGGCGCCCGCAACAGCGTCCATATTCTTGACCTTTCGCAGAGCGTGCCCTTGTTTGCACGGGCTCTCGATTTTATCGCCAACGCCGTTTCGGCTGGCGGCAAGGTCCTGTTCGTCGGTACCAAGCGTCAGGCACAAGAGCCTATTGCCGAAGCAGCGCGCGCAAGCGGTCAGCATTTCGTCAACCATCGCTGGCTCGGCGGCATGCTGACCAACTGGAAAACCATTTCCAATTCGATCCGCCGGATGAAAACCCTGGAAGAGCAGCTCGGTGGTGACACTGCTGGCTTTACCAAGAAAGAAGTTCTGCAGATGACGCGCGAGCACAACAAGCTGGAACTCTCGCTTGGCGGCATCCGTGACATGGGCGGCATTCCTGATGTCATGTTCGTGATCGACGCCAACAAGGAAGAGCTCGCCATCAAGGAAGCCAATGTTCTGGGTATTCCGGTTGTTGCGATTCTCGATTCGAATGTTGATCCCAGCAATATCGCATTCCCGGTTCCCGGCAATGATGATGCGGCGCGAGCTATCCGTCTCTATTGCGAATCCGTTGCGGCCGCTGCTACCAAGGGCGGCCAGGACGCTTCGGTTGCAGCTGGAACCGATCTGGGAGCAGCGGTTGCTCCACCGGTCGAGCAGATTGTATCGAGCGAAGCCAATGCCAGTGCCATGGCTTCCGGAGAAGAAGCTGCGGTTGCCGACATTGCCGAAATAGCGGCAGAAATGGCACCGGCTGAAGCCGCTGCTGTCGAAGCGCCGAAAGCCGAAGAAGCAGCGCCGGAGAAAGCCGCTGCCGAAAAGAAAGATGACGCAAAGACAGACGAAAAAGCCTGAACTTGAAGTGTCTTTCTGTAGTCATATATTGACTGCAAATGAAAATAACCGGGGCGGCATGTCTGTCGCCCCAATTTCACATTTCCCGATCAAGAAATTGAGGATCAAATAATGGCTATTACAGCAGCAGCAGTGAAGGAACTGCGCGAGCGCACCGGCGCGGGCATGATGGATTGCAAGAAAGCGCTGAACGAAACCAATGGCGACGTGGAAGCCGCTGTCGATCTGTTGCGGACCAAAGGTCTTGCTGCAGCACAGAAGAAGTCCAGCCGTACCGCGGCCGAAGGCCTTGTCGGTGTTTCGGTTGAAGGCACCAAGGGTGTAGCGGTTGAAGTGAACAGCGAAACCGATTTTGTCGCCAAGAATGACCAGTTCCAGGATTTTGTGGCCAAGGTGACCGATGTCGCGCTTGGTCTGAGCGAAGATGATGTCGAAGCGCTGGCTGCTGCCGAATATCCAACGGGCGGAACGGTTCAGGACGTGCTGACCAACAATATTGCGACCATTGGTGAAAACCAGACGATCCGCCGGATGAAAACCGTTGCGGTCTCAAACGGTCTTGTTGTTCCCTATATCCATAATGCCGTCACCCCGGCGATGGGCAAGATCGGCGTACTGGTTGCGCTGGAAAGCACGGCAGGCACCGACGTTCTGGAACCACTCGGCAAGCAGATCGCGATGCATATTGCGGCGGCATTCCCGCTGGCTCTCAACGCAGAAGGCCTTGACCAGGAAATGCTGGCCCGTGAACGTGCAATCGCTACGGAAAAGGCTGCCGAGTCCGGCAAGCCCGAAAATATCGTCGAAAAAATGGTCGACGGCGCGATGGCAAAATTTGCCAAGGAAAACGCGCTGCTCAGCCAGATTTTCGTAATGGATAACAAAACGCCGATTGCCAAGGTTGTCGAGCAGGCCGGCAAGGATGCCGGCGCGGAAATCAAGCTGACGGAATATGTCCGCTTCCAGCTTGGTGAAGGCATCGAGAAGAAAGAAGATGATTTCGCAGCAGAAGTTGCTGCGGCGGTTGCTGGCTAATCGAGCAACAGATTGAATATTTCAGGCGGTAACGCTTGGCAGCATGGCGCGGACTATCTATGGTCTGCGCCATATTTGTTTTTGGTGCCGGACATTGATTCCGGCAGGATGGGATTTGCATGAAACGACCGGCGTTCAAACGAATTTTGCTGAAGCTTTCTGGCGAGGCCCTGATGGGCTCCGGCGAATTCGGGATTGATCCGGAAACGGTTAACCGCATTGCAGCTGAAGTGAAATCGGCCAAGGAGGCCGGGTTCGAGCTTTGTCTGGTCGTTGGTGGGGGCAATATTTTCCGGGGCCTGGCGGCCGCCGCAAAGGGCTTTGAACGGACCAGCGCCGATTATATGGGCATGCTGGCGACGGTGATGAACGCGCTGGCCGTCCAGAACGCGCTTGAGCAGATGGGCTGTGACACACGGGTCCTGTCCGCCATTCCGATGGCGAGCGTGTGCGAACCCTATATTCGCCGCAAGGCTGTGCGCCATCTCGAAAAGGGCCGCATTGTTATTTTTGCCGCGGGAACCGGGAATCCGTATTTTACAACCGACACCGCCGCTGCGCTGCGTGCCGCCGAAATGGGTTGTGAAGCCCTGTTCAAGGGTACCAGTGTCGATGGTGTCTACAACGCCGATCCAAAGCTCGATCCCGATGCCACGCGCTATAACGAATTGAGCTTCGACCAGGTCCTGAGCGATAATCTGAAGGTCATGGACGCCAGTGCTGTCGCGCTTTGCCGCGAAAACAAGATACCGATCGTTGTCTTCTCGATCCGCGAGCAGGGCAATCTGGCGACTGTATTGGGCGGCGGCGGTACTGCCACCATGGTCGGAACAACCGAATAGAAATCAAGGGAAACAGCAATGGCAAAATATAACAAGGCCGATCTCGAAAAACGGATGAAAAGCACGCTGGAGGCGCTCAAACATGATTTGAGCGGCCTGCGCACCGGTCGTGCCAATATCGCGCTTCTCGATACGATCACGGTTGAGGTTTATGGTTCGAATATGCCGCTCAATCAGGTCGCGACCGTTTCGGTGCCTGAGCCGCGCATGCTGTCGGTGCAGGTCTGGGACAAAAGCAACGTCCAGCCGGTGGAAAAAGCTATCCGCTCAGCCAATCTGGGGCTCAACCCGATGGTTGACGGCCCCAATATCAGACTGCCCATTCCGGATTTGACCGAAGAGCGCCGCAAGGATCTGGCGAAACTGACCGGTCAGTTTGCCGAAAAGTCCCGCATCGCCATTCGCAATGTCCGGCGGGATGGGATGGATGATCTGAAAGCTGACGAGAGCAAAAAGGAAATCAGCGAAGATGACAAGAAGCGGCTCGAAGCTGAAGTCCAGAAACTGACAGATGAAATGATCGCCGAAGCCGACAAGCTTGCTGAAGCAAAAGAGCAGGAAATCCTGACCCAGTGAAACTTGCAGGTTTCAAGAACGGTTCCGAAGATCCGGCGTCAGGCGCGGCTGGAATTTCCGACCCTACTTATGGTGTCCGTCACATAGCCATCATCATGGATGGCAATGGTCGATGGGCAAAGCGCAAGCATCTGCCGCGCGCTCTTGGCCACAAGAAGGGCGTCGACGCGGTTCGCAATATCGTGCGCGTGGCCGGTGAAATGGGCATCGAGGCGATGACGCTCTATGCCTTCTCATCGGAAAACTGGAGCCGGCCGGAAGATGAAATCAGCGATCTCATGGGATTGCTGCGCCAATATATACAATCGGATATCAACGAGTTTGTCGAAAATGGTGTTCGGTTAAAGGTTATCGGCAATTACAAGGCGCTCGAAGCCGATATTGTCACGATGATCGACAATGCGATTGAAAAAACCGCGCATAATGAAAAGATGACGCTGGCCGTCGCGCTCAACTATGGTGCGCAGGACGAATTGTTAAGGTCGGTCCGGGATATTGCGGCGGCGGTAAAGCAGGGCGACCTGCAACCCGAAGAGATTGGTATCGACGATATTTCCGCTGGTCTTGATACCGCCGACCTGCCGCCGCTTGATTTGCTGGTGCGAACCTCGGGTGAATTGCGCCTTTCCAATTTTCTCTTATGGCAAGCGGCTTATTCCGAACTCTATTTTACCGATACGCTGTGGCCGGACTTCGATAAGGAAGAGCTGGAAAAGGCCCTGAAATCATTTGGATGCCGCGAACGACGGTTCGGTGGGCGTTGAGTATGGATGATCGCGCTGGCACAAAGCCCGGCAAAGCCAGTGAGTTGCAAAAACGGATCATTGTCGGCGTGCTTCTGATCGCGGTTGCTTTGCTGGCAGGCTATTTCGGCGGGATATTGATGTGGCTGCTGGTCGTGCTGATGGCGCTCGGCATCATGAGCGAGTGGGCACGGCTGACCGGTCGAGACAATAACCGCCTGCTTGCAATGTATGCGCTATCCGTACCGCTGGCTATCATGTCCCCCTGGGCCGCCGGTGTGTCCTTTCTCGCGCTCGGCCTGATCATGGGTGCCGCGATGTTTGTTGCGGTGTTCGACCGTTCGGCAAAACTCGCTGCGGGCGTGTTCTACGCCGGCCTTCCGGCTCTCGCGATCCTCTATTTGCGCGATATCGAGAATGGCATATTGATCATGCTCTGGACGCTGGCGCTGGTCTGGGCGACCGATATCGGAGCCTATTTTTCCGGTCGTGCGATCGGCGGGCCAAAGCTGGCACCGCAAATCAGCCCCAATAAAACCTGGGCCGGTCTGATCGGCGGTGTCGCCCTCACGACCGTGGTCAGCTTCGTGCTCCATGTCTATTGGGGGCTTCCTTTCTATCTCGTATTGCTCAGCATGCCGCTGGCGGTATTGGCGCAAATGGGGGACCTGTTTGAAAGCTGGCTCAAGCGCAAGGCAGGGGCAAAGGACAGTGGTACGATCTTCCCCGGCCATGGTGGTGTGATGGATCGCCTAGACGGCTTGATTCCGGTGGCACCGGTCGTGGCCATGGTCATGCTGGCCAACAGTCTGAGCGCCCTGTCATGAAGAAATCGGTCTCCATTTTCGGCGCAACCGGATCGGTTGGCCAGTCGACGCTCGACCTTGTTCGCCAGCAACCGGATCAATATGAAATCATTGCGCTGACCGCCAATGGCAATGCGTCCCAGCTTGCCGCGCTGGCCAGGGAGTTTTCCGCAAGGGTCGCGGTCGTTGCCGACGATTCCGCTTATGAAGAACTACGGCAGCTATTGGCAGGGACGTCGATTGAGGCTGCAAGCGGTGCTGATGCCCTGGTGGCCGCCGCTGCACTGGGCGCAGACTGGACGATGGCGGCAATTGTCGGTTGTGCCGGACTGCCGCCAACGCTTGCAGCCTTGCGTTGCGGGAAGACGGTTGCTCTGGCGAACAAGGAGGCTCTGGTCTCTGCCGGTGCCTTGATGATCACCGAGGCGGGAAAAGCGGGCGCGACCCTGCTGCCCGTTGATTCCGAGCATAATGCAATATTCCAGGCGCTGCAGGGCGGGCAGATTGAACAGGTCCGCAAGATCACCCTGACCGCCAGCGGGGGACCGTTCCGGACCTGGACACGCGAGCAGATGGCGAGCGTGACCCCGGAACAGGCGGTTGCCCATCCCAATTGGGATATGGGCGCCAAGATTTCGGTCGACAGCGCGACGATGATGAACAAGGGGCTGGAACTGATCGAGGCCCATTATCTGTTTCCGGTTGGTTTGGAAAATATCGAAATATTGGTCCACCCGCAGTCGGTGATCCACTCGATGGTCGAATATCACGATCGTTCGACGCTGGCGCAGCTGGGGTCGCCGGATATGCGGATACCGATTGCCAGTGCTCTGGCCTGGCCGGACCGGATGATCACCAATTGCGAGCCTCTCGATTTGGCAGAAATCGGCAGTCTCGAATTCGAAAGGCCCGATGAAAGCCGTTTCCCGGCGACCAGAATTGCGCGGGAAGCGATCATGGCAGGTGGCGCCAAGCCGGCGATGCTCAATGCCGCCAATGAGGTCGCGGTTGCTGCCTTTCTTGATCGCTCGGTTCAGTTTCTGGACATCACGGAGATTGTAACACGGCTCCTAGATAGTTATAGCCCACCGGCGCCGAGCGCGTTGGCGGATATTTTTGCGATAGACAAAGAATCCCGCGTTCGGACGGAGCAACTGGTCGAGGAATTGAAAGTTTGACGGATAATCCCGGTATTTTGATATATTTGCTAGCGTTTCTGATTGTCATCGGCGTGCTCGTGTTCGTGCACGAGATGGGCCATTATCTTGTCGGCCGCTGGTGCGGCGTCAAGGCGGAAACCTTTTCTATCGGCTTTGGCAAGGAGATAGCCGGATGGACCGACAAGCGCGGGACCCGCTGGAAAGTCTGCATGTTGCCTCTGGGCGGCTATGTCCAGTTTGCCGGTGATATGGATCCCTCGGGTACGAAGAGCAAAGAATGGCTCAATCTGCCTGCAGCCGAACGCAATCAAACTTTCCAGGCCAAATCCCTGTGGCGCCGCGCGGCGATCGTTGTTGCCGGGCCGGCCATTAATTTCCTTTTTGCCATATTGATCATCACCGGTTTTGTGATTGCTTACGGAACCAGCTCAACCCTGCCGGTTGCGAGCGCTATTTCGGAAAATTCGACAGCCGCCGCGATTGGCATGAAGCCCGGCGACCGGGTGGTTTCTGTCGACGGTGAAAAAATCGAGCTGTTTGAGGATCTTCAGCAGAAAATAATATTGATCCCCGATCAGAAAGTAGAAATTATATATGAGCGGGACGGCCAGTCTATTGCAAAGCAGGGGACCATTGGCGTCAATATAATGAAGGACCGTT
>CAJQNR010000080.1 GCA_905479715.1 uncultured Sphingorhabdus sp. | reverse complement strand
TCATTCCTCTATTCCGTTCGCATCGAGCGAAGTCGAGATGCCTGCGTGTGCCGCCTGTGTCTCGACTGCGCTCGACACAAACGGTGTGCGATTTCAAGTCTCTCTGGCCGCCCTGATAGCATCGGAAAGTGACTTTACATAGTCCCTGACATGCGGCGGCGCATCTTTGCGATGTTCGGCGATAATCTCGACAATCGCCGAGCCGACCACCACGCCATCGGCGACGCGGGCGATATCAGCAGCCTGTTCCGGCGTGCGGACGCCAAAGCCGACGGCTACGGGCAGGTCGGTGCCTGCTTTCAGATGGGCGACGGCCTCTTCGATGCTCGCCTGTGCCGCCTGTTGCTGGCCGGTGATACCGGCGACCGAGACATAATAGAGAAAGCCGCTGGCGTTGTTGAGGATTTGCGGCAGGCGTTCGGCATCGGTGGTCGGTGTGGCGAGGCGGATCACCGCAACATCCTTGGCGCGCAGGGCATCGCCGAGGCTTTCGTCCTCCTCGACCGGAATATCGACGCAGATCACCGCATCGACACCGGCATCGACGCAGGCATTGGCGAACCAGTCGGATCCGCGGATCGTCATCGGATTGGCATAGCCCATCAGCACCAGCGGCGTATCGGGATGACGCTGACGAAATTCCCTGGCCATGTTGAAGATATCGGCGGTCTTGGTGCCCGCGGCCAGACTGCGGATGTCCGCCGCCTGAATCGAGGGGCCGTCGGCCATCGGATCGGTGAACGGCATGCCGAGCTCGATGATGTCCGCGCCGCCTTCGACGAGGGCATCGAGGATGGCACCGGTATCGGCAGGGGTCGGATCGCCAGCGGTGACGAAGGTGACGAGCGCTGCGCGATCGGCGGGGAAGGATTGTGAGAGGCGATCAGTCATGATTATCCCGAATAACGTTCCAAATTCCGTACAAAGCAATTGCAATAGAAAGCGCGATTGCTGAAATATAATCTCCCAAATCTAGAAGATAGTCATAATCTTGAGCCCAATGTGCAACGGCTCTTACCAAGAGGTGGATTGAAGTAAAGCCGAGTAGAAATATACCGACTCCAGTCCAACGAACTTTGATTTCCCCCTGATCTGTGATCCGATGGAAATGAATCCATTTCACCAATCTCTTCAAATCTCCGTTCCCAGCGCCTCGGCGACCGTGAAAATATCCTTGTCCCCGCGACCGCAGAGGTTTGCCAAAATAATCTTGTCCCGATCCATCTTCACCGCTTCGCGCACCACCGCAGCAATCGCGTGGCTCGGTTCGAGCGCGGGGATGATGCCTTCGGTGCGGCAGAGCAGCTGGAAGGCGTCGAGTGCTTCGCTGTCGGTGGCGCTGTCATAGTCGACGCGACCGGATTCTTTCAGCCAGCTGTGCTCGGGGCCGATGCCGGGATAGTCGAGGCCAGCGCTGATCGAATGGGCTTCGGTTATCTGGCCGTCTTCGTCCTGCAGGAGATAGGTCTTGTTGCCGTGCAAGATGCCGGGACCGCCGCCAGCGAGGCTCGCCGCATGTTCCTTGTCGAGGCCATGGCCCGCCGCCTCGATGCCAAGCATCTTGACGTCCGGGTCATCGAGAAACGGATGGAACAGGCCGATAGCGTTGCTGCCCCCGCCGATCGCCGCGACCAGCATATCGGGCAGACGCCCGACGCGGTCGAGCATCTGGGCGCGGGCTTCCTTGCCGATCACGCTCTGGAAATCGCGGACCAGTTCGGGATAGGGATGCGGACCGGCGGCAGTGCCGATGATGTAGAATGTGTCGTGGACATTGGCGACCCAGTCGCGCAGCGCCTCGTTCATCGCGTCTTTCAGAGTCGCCGCGCCGCTGGTCACCGGCACGACTTCCGCGCCGAGCAATTTCATCCGGAACAAATTGGGTTTCTGCCGCGCGACATCGGTCGCGCCCATGAAGATGGTGCAAGGCAGGCCAAAGCGGGCGCAGACGGTTGCCGTCGCCACGCCATGCTGACCGGCGCCGGTTTCGGCGATGATCCGGGTCTTGCCCATGCGCATGGCGAGCAGGATTTGCCCGACGCAATTGTTGATCTTGTGCGCGCCAGTATGGTTGAGCTCGTCGCGCTTGAACCAGATTTGCGCGCCTTTCCCTTCCGGCGCATCCTTGCGGACTTCTGCGGTCAGGCTTTCGGCATAATAGAGCGGCGACGGGCGGCCGACATAATTTTGCAGCAGGTCGTTGAACTGCTCCTCAAACGCCGGGTCGGCCTGCGCCGCGCGATAATGTTTCTCGAGATCGAGAATCAGCGGCATCAAGGTTTCGGCGACATAGCGCCCGCCAAATTCGCCAAAATGGCCGCGGTCATCCGGCATGTTGCGGAAGCTGTTGGGAGGTGTGTCGTTCATGGGTTCGAGATTTCCGTTCGCATTGAGCGAAGTCGAGATGCATCTGTTACCGGCCTGTGTCTCGACTGGGCTCGACAGGAACGGATGCTATCCGGCTTCATCAAATTCCCGCACCGCTTGGCAAAAGGCGGCGATTCTGTCCACCTGTTTGACGCCGGGCGCAGATTCCACACCGGAGGACACGTCGACCAGCGGGGCCTGGGTGGCGGTCAGGGCATCGGTGACATTGTCCGGATCCAGCCCGCCGGCGAGACCCCAGTTGATCTGGTGATCATGGCCGGCGAGCAGGGACCAGTCGAAGGAGGTGCCGGTGCCGCCGGGCAAGGCCTTGGCGGGGGCATCGAACAGCAGACGGTCGGCCGCGCCGACATAGCGCGCGCTTTTCGCGAGCGTCGGCTTGTCCTTTACGCCGAGCGCTTTCCAGATTTCGAGACCGCTATTGTCCGCGACCAGTTTCAGCCAGTCTGGCGTTTCGCTGCCGTGAAATTGGACCACATCCGGTTTGACCATGCTGATCGCCTTGCCAGTGGCTTTCGGGTCGGCGTTGACGAGCAGCAGCACCGTCTTGATCCGCTGTGCCGCATAGGTGCGCAGCGCGGCTGCCCGTTCCAGAGACACATGACGCGGGCTTTTTTCGAAATGGACGAGGCCGACATAATCGGCGCCATTTTCAATCGCCGCATCAATGGCAGCTTCGGTCGAGAGGCCGCAGATTTTGATTTCGGTTTTCATGTGAGGGCTATTAGCGCGGCAATCCATGTTCGTCATCCTGAACTTGTTTCAGGATCTCTCGAGCCAATGCGCTATCTGAAGGGGGCCTGAAACAAGTTCAGGATGACAATTCTGCCGGTCTCGGGCAACTTTGCCTTAGAGCGTTGCTTCAATCGCCCGCGCCGCCGCGTTGGGGTCTTCTGCGCCCGTTATCGGCCGTCCAACCACCAATATGCTCGCACCATTGTCGCGGGCCTGCTGCGGCGTCACCGCGCGTTTCTGGTCACCCATGGCGCCGCCTTTCGGACGCAGGCCGGGGACAACGAAAAAGCCGTCTTTCCAGATCTTGTGCGCCGCTTTGACTTCGTTGCCGGAGCAGACGATGCCGTCGAGACCGGCTTCGCGGGCTAGTTCGGTCAGACGCACGACCTGATCATGGGCTGTGCCGGTATAGCCGATCCTGCCCATGTCGCTTTCGTCGAGCGAGGTCAGCAAGGTCACGCCGACCACCTTGGTATGTTCGTTCGCCGCCGCCTTGGCATCTTCCATCATCGCGCGGCCACCGGAAGCGTGGACCGTGACGATCGCCGGCTCCAGCATATTGATCGCCTGCATCGCCTTTGCGACGGTGTTGGGAATGTCGTGCAATTTGAGGTCGAGAAAGATCGGCAGGTCGAGCTTCTGGATTTCGTGTACGCCGTGATGCCCATGGGCGCAGAAAAATTCCAGCCCGAGTTTCAGTCCGCCGACATGGCCTTTTACCGATTGTGCGATCGCTATTGCCTGGTCGAGATCGGGCGTGTCGAGCGCAACAAAGACGGGATTGGTCATAGGTTTGTCGCTTTGTCGTTGTTGACGGAGGTTACCGCCGGGGCGGGCTCTGCTGCCGCTGCAGATGTCGCTGCTGGCGTGGGTGAGCGGCTGGTTGTGGGGGTAGGTGTGAGGGCCGGTCTGGCTGCATTTTCCAGTGTTTTGATCCGGCGCGAGAGCCGCCATTTGGAGCCTCTTAACAGCAACCATGTGGGCAGGAAGCCGATCAGGAACGCGCCGACAACAAAGGTCGATACCCGGGCTTCGACAATCGCCGCGCCCAAATCAAGCGAAGAACGCGCTTCGTTCGTCCACCAGAAAATGAAGGTCGCCACCAGCAGAAGAACCCAGAACAGGATTTTGATAAATTGCATGACTCACCTTTTCTCTGTGCTGCCGCTATCCTAGCCCTAAAACAGGCAGGTGACCAGACGATATGGGCCGGATGCTAAGCCGTTGCTCCGAATACCCGATCAAAAATCGTGTCGACATGCTTGAAATGATAGTCGAGGTTGAACCGTTCCTCGAGTTCCGCGTCTGACAGTTTCGCGGTGACATCGGGATCGGCCTTGAGCAGATCAAGCAGGGCAACCTCACCGTCCGATTCCCAGACCTTCATCGCGTTGCGCTGAACGATACGGTAGCTGTCCTCGCGGCTGATTCCTGCCTGTGTAAGGGCCAGCAGCACACGCTGCGAATGGACAAGACCGCCCATCCGGTCGAGATTTTTCTGCATCCGCTCGGGGTAGATGAGCAGCTTTTCGATCACGCCGGTCAGCCGGCCCAGGGCGAAGTCGAGGGTGATCGTCGCGTCCGGTCCGATCATCCGTTCGACCGAACTGTGAGAGATATCGCGTTCGTGCCACAAAGCGACATTTTCCATCGCGGGCAGGGCGTAGCTGCGGACCATGCGGGCGAGACCGGTCAGATTTTCGGTCAGGATCGGGTTGCGCTTGTGCGGCATCGCGCTGCTGCCCTTCTGGCCGGGCGAGAAATATTCCTCGGCCTCGAGCACTTCGGTACGCTGCAGATGGCGGACTTCAACGGAGAGCCGTTCTACTGACGAGGCAATCACGCCAAGCGTGGCAAAAAATTGGGCGTGGCGATCGCGCGGGATAACTTGTGTCGAGACCGGTTCGACTTCGAGACCGAGTTTTGCTGCGACATGTTCTTCGACCTTGGGATCGATATTGGCGAAGGTGCCAACCGCGCCCGAGATGGCGCAGGTCGCAATTTCCTTGTGCGCGGCAACCAGCCGTTCGCGGTTGCGTTCAAACTCGGCATAGGCTTGCGCTAGTTTCAGGCCAAAGGTGACCGGTTCGCCGTGGATGCCGTGGCTCCGTCCGATGGTTGGCGTGAACTTATGTTCGAATGCGCGTTTCTTGATCGCCGCGAGAAGGGCGTCGATGTCCGCCAGCAATATATCGGACGCGCGCGCCAGCTGGACCGCGAGACAGGTGTCGAGGACATCGCTCGAGGTCATGCCCTGATGCATGAAACGCGCTTCGTCGCCGACATTTTCCGCGACATTGGTTAGAAAGGCGATCACGTCATGCTTCACTTCGCGTTCGATCTCGTCAATCCGGGCGACATCAAACTTGCCCTTGGCCCAGATGGCTTCCGCTGCTTCCTTGGGGACTACGCCCAGTTCGGCGAGGGCATCGGTGGCATGTGCCTCGATCTCGAACCAGATCTGGAATTTCGATTCAGGTTCCCAGATGGCAACCATTTCGGGACGGGAATAGCGTGGAATCATGATTGGTCCTTGGACAAAGAGGTTGATTGCGGCATTGAAGTGCCTTGATTTGCGGCCCCGCTAGCACCTACGAAATGAGTCGGCAATGGAGCGGCGGAAACAGGGAGAATAAAATGCGATTGGCAGTACTCACCGGCGGTGGCGATGTTCCCGGCCTCAATCCGTGTATCCAGTCGATTGCGACCTCGGCATGGCAGCGCGGCTGGGAGGTTGTCGGTTTGCGTCGTGGCTGGGAAGGGGTACTGGAAATCGACCCGGCCGACCCCTGGGTGAGCGAAAACAGCGTCATGATGCTCGACAGGGAACGGGTCCGCGGGATCGACCGGCAGGGCGGTACGATTTTGCACAGCTCCCGCTGCGATCCGCGGGCGACCGAACAGGGCGACCAGACGCAAAAGGTCCTCGATGTGCTCGATGCCCTGAAGGTCGATGTCGTGATCACCATGGGCGGCGATGGCACGCTGCGTTTCTCGGCCTATCTGGCAAGCCTCGGCCGCAACGTTATTTCAATCCCCAAAACCATGGACAATGACGTTTTCGGTACCGACTATTGCATCGGCTTTTCCACCGCCGTTACCCGGTCGGTGCAGGCGATCAACTCCCTGCGCACCACGGCGGCAAGCCATGAGCGCATTGCGGTGATAGAGCTGTTCGGCCGGCGATCCGGCGAAACCGCCTTGCTCTCGGGCTTTCTCTCGCAGGCGGACCGGACGGTGATCGCCGAAGTGCCTGCCGATATGGATGTCCTGCTGCCGTTGCTGCTCGGCGACAAGGAGGCCAATCCCGAATCCTATGCGATATGTCTGGTGTCTGAGGGGGCAAAACTGTCAGGAGCGACCGATTTTGTTGACGAAATCAACAAATCGAACACCAATCGCGATGGTCTGAATATCGGCACGCAGCTGGCGCGGGAAATCGAGGCGCGCAGCGACGAGCGGACGATCGTGCAGGAACTGGCCTATCTGATGCGGGCAGGAGAACCGGACGCGATGGACCGGATGGTCGGCTTTGCCTTTGGTGCGCTGGCGGTGCAACTGATCGAGCAGGACCGGATGGCCAATATGGTCTGTCTGGCGGATGGCAATTATGGTGCGGTACCGATCGGGACGATGCTGGAGGCGACCAAGGGGGTCAATGTCTCGGGTCTCTATGACGCAAATCAATATCGCGCCAGTCTGATCCAGGTCGAAGACATGCCGATGTTTCTTTATTGATACTCCACCTGCCGGTGAATTTGCGCGGGATAGCCGGCAAGGTTAGATTAATCCCTTTGACCGGAACGACATATGCCCGTTCTTGCCGATGATGATATGGTCATGGACGGCGATACCGAGCGTGCGCGCCGCGTCGCAGATGTCTTTTGTAATCGCGATATCCTGTCGGCTGGGTGTGCTGTCGCCGCTCGGGTGATTGTGGACCAGAATGATCGCGGCCGACCCGAGCGCGAGCGCACGCTTGATGACCTCGCGGGTATAGATGGCCGCTTGGTCAACCGATCCTTCGCTGACCAGTTCATCGCGTATCAGCCGGTTCTTGCTGTCGAGGTGCAAAACCCGCACCCGCTCGTGGGCGAGATGGGCCATGTCGGCGCGCAGATAATCGAGCAGTGCCTGCCAGCTTGCCAGAACCGGTTGCTCCCGTACCGGCGCGGAAATCAGATGCAATGCGGCCAGCTGGACGATTTTCAGCGCCGCGACGCTGGTCTCTCCCATGCCGGGAAAATTTGCGAGCGCATCCGCGTCGGCGACCAGAACCCCTGAAAATCCACCAAATTCCTCGATCAATTTCTTGGCCAGCGCTTTGGTGTCGCGGCGTGGAATGGCAAGCACGAGCAGATATTCCACCAGTTCATGGTCGTGCAACCCGGCGCCCTGTCCCGCGAATATCCGGTTGCGAAGCCGCGCGCGATGGCCGCTGCGGTGCGGTGAGGAGGCTGGCGGGTTTGCATCTTCTTCGGCCATAGGCATCTGATAGCAGAACAAAGCGGGAACTTTATGGATAAGCGGAAAACGGGCCGAAAATGTCCAATGGAGGGATATCCTGCAAAAACTGGTCGGTTCAGACACTTGTACATTGCAACTTAATGCAGACTTCTGCATTTCAGCTGCGATGGAAGAAGAAATTGCCAATGACCCTGTCGGTCGCCGCTCCCGGTTTCGACTGTTCGGCGGGATATTGCTTGTTCTGATTCTGCTTGCGCTGATTGTTCTGTGGATCAGCCGGACAACGCTGGCCGACAATGCCATTCAGTCCGAACTGGACCAGATGGATGTCACCGCCAGCTACGAGATAGAGGAAATCGGCCTGCGCAAACAGGTCATCCGCAATCTGGTGATCGGTGATCCGCAACGGCCGGACATGACCGCCGAACTGGTCGAAGTCGGCAATAGCCTGTCCGTGGGCGGTATCGGTATCAACTGGATTCGAGCAAGCGGGGTGCGGCTGTTCGGGCGGCTGACCGATGGCAAGCTCAGCTTTGGCGAACTCGACAAATTTACCGATCCGGAAGATGACAGTCCGCTTGCGCTACCGGACATGTGGCTGGGTTTGACCGATGCAAAGCTGCGCATCGACAGCGAATATGGGATCGTGGGTCTGGCCTTGAATGGTCAAGGCGAGTTGCATGATGGATTCAGCGGAGAAATCGCGGCGATCAGCCAGAATCTGGAGGCCGGGGGCTGCGCGATAGAGAAGCCGACCTTTTTTGGAGAGATAGCGATTCGCGGCAAGAAGCCGCATTTGCAGGGGCCGCTACGGCTGCCTGGCGTGGCTTGCAGCGCCCTCGATCTGACCGCGGAAGATTTCGCCGCTCAGGTTTCGGTTGATCTGGGCGAAGATCTGGCCAGCTGGACGGGCAATGTCGGCCTGCTCGGTGGGCCGCTGCGCTATGCCGGTTATTCCGGTCAGGAGATCAAGGCCTCGCTGCAGTTGACCGGCGATTTCAAGCAGAGCAGCGGCGATGTCGATATTACCGCGAGTGGATTGAAATCCCCTTACGGTCGCGCCGATGTTTCGCGGATCAAGGGGCCGTTCGCGTTGGGCTATGATGCCGATCCGATGACCGCCAGCTTTGCCGGACAGCCGGAAATTCGTGGTGTTCAGATCGCGCAAAACCTGTTGCAGCAGGGCGACGACCTCTCGCTGTCGGTTGCCGGGACACCGGTCGGTCTGATCGCGAAAAAGTTTGCAAGAGCATTTCAGCTGGCCGCAAATGGTCTCGACATATCCAGTGATATCAAATTCTCCAAAGGCACCGGGCAGACAACCCTGGCGTTCAATGCACTGGCCGCCCGCGCGCGTTCGGGAGCGGCGATGACGCTGAGCGATCCCTTGCTACTGGCCTTTACGGACAAGAATATCCGGATGCTCGCCGACGGACATATTCAGCTGACCGGTGGCGGTTTCCCCGACGCCAAATTGGTGCTCGATGATGGCAGCCTGTCGCGTGGATTTTCGGGGCGGGTCGAAATGGCGACTTACAAGGCCGGCTTGTCACAGCTGAATATTCCTGCGCTGGCCTTTTCTCCCACCCGTCAGGGCGGGACCACGATTGACGGACGGATCATCCTGACCGGACCGCTCGGTGATGGACAGATCACCGGGCTGCAAGTGCCGGTCAGCGGTTATGTCGCGCGCAATGGCAATTTCGCCCTGTTCCGCCAATGTATCAACCTGCAATTTGCCAGCCTGCGCAGTGCATCGCTGACCGCAGGGCCGACCAGCGCGCGCTTGTGTCCGCAGGGCAATGCCATCGTCAGCGGGAACGGATCGGGCGTGAATATTGCGGCCAATGCGCCTTCGCTTGATCTGAAGGGCGATCTGGGGGGGACACCGCTGTCGATTTCGAGCGGCATGCTCGGATTCTCGCTGGCCAACGGCCTGAAGGCGCAAAATGTCGGCGTCCGGCTGGGCACAGCGGACAGCATGACAAGTCTCGACATGGCGGTGCTGAGCGCTGCTTTTGGACGGACCATGACCGGCCGCATAGCAGGTGCTTCCGGAAAAATCGCCAATGTCCCGCTGCTGATGGAGAATGTCGAAGGGGACTGGGGCTATGAGAACGGCAGCTTTCTCGCCGATGCCAGCCTGCGGGTCCGCGACGAGCAGCCGGTGGAGCGGTTCCGGCCTTTGATAAGCAATGATGTCAGACTGGCTTTTGACGGCAATGATCTGACAGCCACCGGCCTGCTCCGGGAGCCGGAAACGCTGATCACCGTTGCGGCGGTCGATATTGTCCATGGAATGAACAAGAGTGAGGGGAGGGCGCTGATCGACGTCCAGTCTCTGACCTTCAACGAACGGCTCCAGCCCGAGCAGCTTACACCCCTGACTTTGGGTGTTATCGCCAATGTGCAAGGCGAATTGTCGGGCAATGGCCGGATTGACTGGGATGCTTCCGAAGATGGTATCAAGAGTAGCGGGACTTTCCGGACAAACGGCATGAATTTGGCGGCCGCTTTTGGTCCAGTGACGGGCCTTGCCGGAGAGATTCGCTTCTCCGATCTTCTGGCAATGGAAACAGGCCCTGGCCAGATCGTCAATCTCGCCGAGGTCAATCCCGGTGTGGCCGCGTTTAACGGACAAATCCGCTACCGACTGCTCCCGGACTTCAAGCTGCAGGTTGAAGCAGGGAAATGGCCGTTTGCGGGCGGCACGCTCTATCTCGAGCCGACGATTCTTGATCTCAGCGAGGAGGCCGAACGGCGGCTGCAATTCACGGTGGAAGGGGTCGACGCCGCGCAGTTCCTGACCCAGTTCGATTTCGAGAATATGACCGCGACCGGTGTTTTTGACGGCAAGCTGCCGATGGTCTTCGATCAGGATGGCGGCCGGGTTGTCGGCGGCTATCTGGTGGCGCGAGAGGGCGGCGGCACGCTCGCCTATGTCGGAGAGCTCACTTATGAAGATATGGGCACAATGGCGAATTTTGCCTTCAATGCGCTCAAATCGATCAAATATAGCAATCTGACCATCGGCATGGATGGCGACATTGCCGGCGAAATCATTACCGAAGTAAAGTTTGACGGGCTGCAGCAGGGTGATGATGCCAGTCGGAATTTCATTACCAAACAGCTGGCGCGCATCCCGATCCAGTTTAACGTCCGGATCCAGGCACCCTTCATGCAATTGATGAGCAGCGCCAAATCCTATTATGAACCGGAAATACTGGTCGGGCAGAATTTGCCTGCGTTGCTGCGGGCACAGGAAGCCCGGGCAAAGGAAGCGGTGAAGGTTCTCAAAGAAGATGAATAGTCCATTCAGCCGGGGGAAAGCGATGATGCTTTATCAGACAAGTCAATTGACGGATCGATCATATGATGCGATTCGCTGCAAAATGAGGAGTTTAACCACCACCAGCCTGATTTTGGGGGCAATGATCGGGCTTTCCGCCTGTGTGCAGGTCTCTGCACCGGACAAGCCGATTGTCATTAACCTCAACATCAACATCAAGCAGGAAGTGGTCTATCGCCTGGATGGCGATGCAAAGGACTTAATCAACGAGGAAGCGGATATTTTCTAATGATTAAATATACAAAGAAAAGCAGAGCATTAGCCCTAATCGGCGGACTGGTTCTAACCGCAGTTGTTGCGGCACCGGTGATGGCGCAGCGCGATCCGGCTTATGCGGCGGCGCGGGCCGCGGGAAAGATTGGCGAGAAGCCGGATGGCTATCTCGGCTTTGTCACTGCGCCTTCTCCCGCGATCAAGGCACTGGTCGAAGATATCAATATCAAGCGCAAGGCAGCCTATACCCGCAAGGCGCAGGAAACCAATTCGACGGTCGAGCAATTTGCCTTCACCTCGGGTTGCAACCTGATCATGCGCACCGTTCCCGGCGAAAAATACCAGACGCCAAGCGGCACATGGAACACACGGGACAGTTCGGATCCGGTACGGGATTCGCGTTGCCCTTGAATGGATTCATAACAGGCAATATCGAAAAGGCGCGTCAGTCAGGCTGGCGCGCCTTTTTCTTTGCAGGGCGGCTCAGCCAGCGTCCTTTTCATCGCCCGTCGGGACAGCAACCGTCTCGGTCGCCATATTGTCCTTTGCGGTAAGGCGAAGCTTGCTGGCCATCCAGTTGATGGTGGGGCCTTGTATCATGCTCGACAGCAGCACGACAAAAAACACGATATTGAAAATCATGAAAGCACCCGGAACGCCGGCCACCATCGGGAAGGTCGCCAGCACGATGGGCACCGCTCCGCGCAGTCCGGCCCAGGACACGAACAGCTTTGCCCGCCAGTCGAAACGACGGAATGGCGCAAGGCAGATGAATACGCTGACCGGCCGGGCGACAAACATCAGGATGAAGGTGATGGCGAGCCCGGGGCCGATGACGTCGATGAGATTGGATGGGGTGACGAGCAGGCCGAGGGTCAGAAACATGACCACCTGTGCGAGCCAAGCCATGCCATCCTGAAAGATGGTAAGTATGCGGCGTGCCGCAAAAACGCGGTTGCCTGCCACCAGGCCGGCGACATAGGCCGCCAGAAAACCATTGCCGCCCGACAGTTCTGCAAGTCCGTAGGCAATCAGCGCGCCGGCGATGGAAATCACGAAGGCAAGGCCACCGTGCCGATATTGCGTGCGCTTGAGCAATTCAGGCAATAAATATCCTGTAGCCAGCCCGATTATGGCCCCCATCGCCATTTGCATGGCAAATCCGGGCGCAAGTGCGAACGGAGAAAAGTCCGGGACGGTCATGAACGTCAGCGCAGAGCCAACCAGGAAAATCGCCATCGGATCGTTTGATCCGGATTCCACCTCGATTAACGCAGGTACGTCGCCATGCAGATCAAGGCCGGTCGAACGCAGGATTGCAAAGACCGCGGCAGCATCGGTTGACGCGACAACCGCGCCGAGCAGAGCGCCTTGAATCGGATCAAAGTCGAGGATCAGAACCGAAGCGAGGGCAACGATTCCCGCGCTCATCAAAACGCCGAATGTCGCCAGCACCAATGCAGGGGAGGCCACGCGTCGAATATCGTGCCAGTCGGTATCAAGTCCGCCGGAGAACAGGATGAAGATCAGGCAGGCGATTCCGACGCCTTGGGTCAGCTGGTAATTGTCGAACGCGATTCCGCCCGGCCCATCCACGCCTGCCAGCATGCCGAGGCTGAGAAAGCCAATCAGTGCGGGCAATCCGAATCGGCTGGATAATGTCCCGGCAAAGACGGTTGCCAAAAGCAGGACGCCGAGAACGAGAAGGGCGATTTCGGGAGCAACAGCGGGCATGGTTTCTCTTAATCCGTTTGTACGAGATTTCACAAGGATATTGCTCTCCGCGGTCGGTTTTCCGCACATGACCGCCAGATCACAGCCAAGATGAAAAAAGTGACTCAATCCGCCAGGGCTCGGTTCGTCGCCCGGATATCGGCCAGTCGCTAACGGTCGGGGAAAGAGGGGAGAATGAATGTCAGCCAAGAGAAAAGTGCGAAAAAAGCGAGCTGTCGCGATAAGGCGAAGGGGATAAGCGGAGCCACGGGATTGGCCCTGAAAAGGCCCTATTTTCTGCAATGCAGCATCGCTGTTGACTTGCTCGTCATGCTTTCCTAAACGGACCGCGCCTTGGCGGGTCGGCCTGCTGTTCTATATGGCTCTTTTCGGCGCTCTTCGGGGCAATTAAAGGGGTCCTATATGGCAATAAGCGAATCTGATCGGGATCCCCTCGAAGAGGATGTGCGAGTTTCAACGCTGGAAGAGCGACTGGAAGTGGCACAAAATAGAGAGCGGATCAAAGCGGGGCACCGGAACAAAGGGCCAGACGAAAGTCAGCGGCTCGGCGCAAGGGTGCTAAGCTATCTGATTGGAGGCGTGGCTGCCGGTTTTCTTCTCGGGTGGTTATTTGACACCTGGTTGGGAACGACGCCATTGTTCCTGTTGCTATTCTTCTTCCTCGGGGCGGGAGTAGCGTTCAGGAAGATTTATAAGATTTCGAGCCAGCCGGTGGATGACATCGGTACGGCGTTACCAGATGATGACGATTGACGATCAGGGGTTTGATTAGTGGCTACCGAAGGCAAAATTGATCCGATGCACCAATTCGAAGTGCAGCCCATCTTTGATGGTTTCACTTTATTCGGTCAGCAGATTGATTTCACTAACAGCGCGCTTTGGATGTTTGCTGTCCTTGTGTTGCTCTATGTATTCATGATGGGCGGAATGAAGCGCGAGCTTGTTCCCGGCCGCTGGCAGGTCATGGTTGAAGGTGTGGTCGGTTTCATCGACAATATCATTGCCAACAGCATCGGCCCGAATGGCAAGAAATATACCCCATGGGTCTTTACCCTGTTCATGTTCATCCTCTTCTCCAACCTTCTGGGCATGATGCCGTTCGGGATCATTCCCGGCATTCACCCGTTTACCGTGACCAGCCAGTTCACGGTTACCGGCCTGCTCGCTGCAATCAGCTTCTCGATCGTGTTGATCGTCGGTTTCTGGAAGCATGGCTTCAAATTCTTCAGTCTGTTCATCCCGCACGGCACGCCGGTATGGATGATGCCATTGATTTTCTCGGTGGAGCTCCTCTCGTTCCTCGTCCGTCCGTTCAGCCTCGCGCTGCGGCTGTTCGTGGCGATGATTGCTGGCCACATTCTGATCAAGGTGTTCGCAAGCTTTGTGGTTCAGGCCATTGACGCAGGCGGGGCCAGCTGGGGTATCGCGTTGCTGAGCATTCTCTTCATCGCATTTGTCAGCGCACTGGAACTTCTGGTATGTGCCATTCAGGCCTATGTTTTCGCTCTTCTGACATCGCTGTATATCAGCGACGCGGAAAATCTTCACTAAGTCACTTTCAATCCTAATTTTTCAATACGGAGTTTAAAAAATGGATCTCGCTTCTGCACAAGTAATCGGCGCTGGTATCGCTGCAATTGGTATCGGTGTTGCTGCATCCGGTGTTGGTAATGTTTTCGCATCCTTCCTCGAAGGCGCTCTGCGTAACCCATCTGCGGCTGACGGCCAGCAGGGACGTCTGTTCATCGGCTTTGCTGCTGCTGAATTGCTCGGCCTGATCGCCTTTGCTGTTGCGATGATGATTCTCTATGCGCCACCAGCAGCAACCCCAGCTGAAGCTGTTGTTGTTGAAGCAGCGGCCGTTGAAGCACCAGTAGCTGAAGAAGCTCCGGCAGCTGAACTGGCTGAGTAATTTTTGTGGCGGGTCGGCAGGTCCGGCCCGCCGCGAAATTGTCTATTTGCGTCTCGAAACATCGGGTGAATAATGCCTCAAATTAGTCAGCTTATGGAAGTTTACGGCAGCCAGTTTTTCTGGTTGCTGATCGTGATCGGTATCATTTATTTTGGCATTGCCAAAAATATGGTGCCGAAGATCAGCAAAACCGTCGATGACCGCCAAAAGCGGATTTCCGACGATCTTGCTGCTGCGCAGGCAGCGCAGGACAAAGCCGAGCAGATCGAAGCCAATTATCGGGTGAGCATCAATGATGCGCGCGCCGCTGCGGTTGGCAAGGTCAGCGAAGCCAAAGCCAAGGTCGCAAAGAAAAACGAGGCAGCCATCAAACGTGCGGATACCGCCATTACAAAAAAAGCTAATGAAGCGGATGCTGCGCTCAAGGCGGCTCAAAGCAGCGCATTGAAAGAAATCGAAGCCGTTGCGGCAGATGCCGCCCAGGCTATCGTCAAGACGGTATCCGGTGCCAAGGTTACGGCAACGGACGCAAAAAAGGCGGTCAAGGCGGCTTTCTGAGCGCCTGCTGAAGGAGATAGAATATGCTATTGACGATTTTGGCAGAAGGCGCAGAGGCCGTTGGTCCGTTGCAGGACCCTACATTCTGGGTTGCGATCAGTGTTCTGGTTGTATTTGCGATCATGTTGTGGATGAAAGTCCCCAAGATCGTAGGCGGCATGCTGGATAACCAGATTGCACAGATCAAGAAAACGCTCGATGAAGCGGCCGATCTGCGCAAGGAAGCCGAAGCGCTGAAAGCCGAGTATGAAGCAAAAACGGCAGGCGCGCAGGCGGAAATCGACGCGCTGATGGACAGTGCTGAAAAAGAAGCTGCGATTTTGGTCAAGGAAGCGGAAGCCGAAACCAAAGCGCTGATTGCCCGCCGGAAAAAAATGGCAGAAGACAAGATCGGTGCCGCGGAGCGCTCTGCGATAGCCGCGGTACGCGCCAAGGCAGCGATGGCCGCTTCAAAGGCAGCAGAATCCCTGATTACCGCACGCCATGATGCCGCGGCCGACAAGAGTCTGGTCGACAAAGCCATTGGCGATATCGGCAAGACACTCAATTAACTCATTGCTCTCCTCTTCCCTGGTGGAAGAGGATCGCATCTTGTGGCTGGCAAAGCTTTGCCCGCCATCCTAGATAGGCCGCATGTCCAAGGCCGACCGTCCTGATCAACCCAATGCTGCGTCCCGTTTCAACGAGGACAAGGCGACCTATGCCGTGCGCGGGGAGGGCGATACGCCCGATCTCGAGGCCGGGATGGCGGCGATCCGCGAGGTTTTGAATACCCTGCCGACACGCCCGGGCGTTTACCGGATGCAGGACAAGCGCGGCGACGTGCTCTATGTCGGCAAGGCGCGCTCGCTAAAGGCTCGTGTCGGCGCTTATGTCCAGATGAACCGGCTGCCGCAGCGACTGATGCGGATGGTGGCACAGACCCGTTCGATGACGATTGTGACGACCGGCAGCGAAGCCGAAGCGCTTTTGCTCGAAGCACAGCTGATCAAGAAATTCCGGCCCGCCTATAATGTCTTGCTGCGCGATGATAAGAGCTTCCCCTTCATTCTGTTGCGCGAAGATCATGATTTTCCGCGGATCACCAAGCATCGCGGCGCGCAGCGGACCAAGGGGCAATATTTCGGTCCCTTTGCCAGCGCGGGATCGGTCAACCGGACGATCAACGCACTGCAGAAACTGTTCTTGCTGCGCAGCTGCACCGACAGTTTTTTCAGCAATCGTTCGCGGCCTTGCCTGCTCTATCAAATCAAGCGCTGTTCGGCGCCCTGCGTCGACCGGATCGGAAAGGATGAATATGCCGAGCTGGTCGAGGACGCGCGCGATTTCCTCTCGGGCAAATCCACCGCGGTGCAGAACAAGCTGGGCGAGGCCATGGAGAAAGCTTCTGATGCTCTCGATTTCGAAATGGCAGCGGTTTATCGCGACCGGCTGAAGGCGCTGACCTTCATCCAGGGCAATCAGGCGATCAACGCGCAGGGCTTGCCGGACTCGGACATATTTGCTCTGGCCGCCAAGGGATCCACCGTCTGCATCCAGGCCTTTTTCATTCGTGGTGGCCAGAACTGGGGCCATCGCAGCTTCTTTCCGGCGCACACCAGCAATGTCGAGATTGACGAGGTTTTTTCGAGTTTTCTGATGCAATTTTATGACCGGATGCCGCCACCGAAACTGGTGTTGCTGGACCGAGATCTACCCGATGCGGAATTGCTGGCCGAGGCGCTCAGCACCAAGGCCGACTATAAGGTGAGCGTTTCGAAACCGCAGCGCGGGGATCGCCGGAAATTGCTGGGCCAGGCGAGCCGCAATGCCGAAGACGCGCTCGACCGCCGTCTGGCGGAAACCTCGACGCAAGCGAAGATCATGCGCGAGATGGTCGATCTGCTGGAACTGGACGCGGTGCCGGATCGTATCGAGATCTATGACAACAGCCATATTCAGGGCACGAATATGGTTGGCGGTATGGTCGTTGCAGGACCTGAGGGATTCCGCAAGAACGCCTATCGCAAGTTCAACATCAAAAACCCCGATATCGCGCCGGGCGACGATTTCGCGATGATGCGCGAAGTGCTCGAGCGGCGTTTTTCGCGCGCGCAAAAAGAGGATCCGGACCGTGACAAGGGCGAATGGCCCGATCTCGTTCTGATTGATGGCGGCAAGGGCCAGATGAGCGCCGCGCGGGATGCGCTGGCCGAAATCGGTGTCGAGGATGTGGTGATGATCGGCGTATCCAAGGGGCCGGATCGCAATGCCGGACGGGAGACCTTCCATTTGCCCGACGGCCGCCAGATCAATCTGCCGATGAACAGCCCGGTGCTCTTCTATCTTCAGCGTCTGCGCGACGAAGCCCATCGCTTTGCCATCGGCGCGCACCGGACGCGGCGTGCCAAAGCTGTCGGTCATAGCTCGCTGGACGATGTACCGGGTATCGGCCCGGCCCGTAAAAAGGCGCTGTTGCTGCATTTCGGGACGGCTCGTGCTGTTAAAAACGCATCGCTCGACGATCTGCAGGGCGCGCCGGGCGTGTCGGCAACGGTAGCGCAGAAGATCTACGATTATTTCCATGCCTAGCCTGCGGACATCGGCGATCATCTGCTCGGTCCGCTCCCACGGCGAACACGGCGCGGTGGTGCGCTCGCTGACTCCCGATAACGGCCTCGTCTCCGGCTATGTGCGTGGAGCGCATTCGCGGACGATGCGGCCGGTGCTGATCCCGTCCAATATTGTGCAGGCCGATTATCGCGCGCGGACGGAAGACCAACTGGCGTCGATGACGGTAGAATTGCAGCAGAGCCGGGGGCCATTTCTGAGCGAACCGCTGGCCAGCGCTGCGCTTGATTGGGTGACCGCCCTGACCGCCGCAACCTTGCCGGAAGAGCATAGCTATCCGCAGATCCATTCGGCTCTATCGGCCCTGCTCGACGCCATCTGCAGTGCTCCGTCTGCCCGCGGCTGGGCGGTTGCGTTGGTGCGCTATGAATTGCTGCTGCTTTCGGAACTGGGGTTCGGGCTGACGCTGGATAAATGCGTGGTCACCGGCGGGCGCGATGATCTGGTCTATATCAGCCCGAAAAGCGCTACCGCTGTCAGCGCCTTCGCCGGACAGGAATATAAGCAGCGCCTTTTGCCGCTTCCTGCCTTCTTTCGCGAAGCGGTCAAACCCGAATGGGATGATATTTTTGACGGGTTGCGCGTGACCGGTTTCTTTCTGGAACGGCATTTTTTTCAGGACCGGCGCAGGGATATCATGGCGGCAAGGTCGGTTTTGGTCGATCGGCTCAAAAGGGTGGTTGCCTAAGCGCGCGATTCTCGGCAGGAACGGCGCGCTTACAAGAAGGAAATCTCATGCATATTGCGGTACTCGCCGGTGACGGCATTGGTCAGGAAATCATGGTTGAAGCGCTGCGCGTGCTGGGGGCGATGGACTTGCCCGATCTCTGTCTTGATCACGCCGATGTCGGTGGTGCGGCCTATCACAAACATGGTCACCCGTTGCCGCCGGAAACGCTGGAACTGGTCGAGGCTGCCGATGCTGTACTGTTCGGCGCGGTGGGCGATCCGTCCTGTGACAATCTCGAACGTCATCTGCGCCCGGAACAGGCGGTGCTCGGCCTGCGCAAGGAAATGGAGACATTTGCCAACCTTCGCCCGGCAAAAATGTTCGCGGGCATGGAAGATGCCTCCGGCCTGAAACCGGAAATCGCGCGCACGATCGACATTGTGATCGTCCGCGAACTGAACGGCGATGTCTATTTCGGTGAAAAGGGCATGCGCAAAACCGCCGACGGCCTGCGCGAAGGCTATGATGTCATGTCCTACGACGAGAGCGAAGTCCGGCGGATCGGTCATGTCGCTTTCAAGACCGCCATGGGGCGCGGCAAGCGCCTGTGTTCGGTCGACAAGGCCAATGTGCTGGAAACATCGCAATTGTGGCGCGACGTGATGATCGAGCTGTCAGCGGAATATCCAGAGGTCGAACTGAGCCACATGTATGTCGACAATGCCGCGATGCAACTGGTCCGTGAACCCAAGCAATTTGATGTCGTGGTTACGGGGAACATGTTCGGCGACATTTTGTCGGACGCTGCGGCAATGCTAACCGGCTCCATTGGGATGCTGCCATCGGCTTCGTTGGCTGAAGATGGCAGCGGCATGTACGAACCGTGCCATGGTTCCGCTCCCGACATCGCAGGGGAGGGGAGTGCCAATCCCCTGGCGACGATTCTTTCCGTCGCCATGATGCTGCGTTACACCTTAAACGTGCCCGACGCAGCTGACGCAATCGAAGCTGCGGTAAGTCGCGTACTCGATCAAGGTCTGCGAACTCCTGATATCTTTAGCGAAGGGTGTACTCCGGCATCAACTGTAGAAATGGGCGATGCCGTTGTTGAAGAATTAGTTGCCGCGATGGCTTCTTAGAACACGTCACGCCACGGCGA
>CAJQNR010000079.1 GCA_905479715.1 uncultured Sphingorhabdus sp. | reverse complement strand
CCATGCACTGGGGCGTATTTTTGATATATTGGGTGGCCTTTTGGGTCAGAAAACACCCGAATTCTTGAACGCAGCAGGATTCAGCTCTTCACCCCATCTCTTCTATTCTGGCTATGACAAACAGGGAGAATGGTTCCAGCTCTTCCAGATCGGCTTTGGCGGCATTCCCGGCAGACCGCTGGGCGATGGCCCCGATGGCCACTCGCTCTGGCCCGGATTTACAAACGTTCCGAATGAATTTCTGGAACGCTATTTCCCGCTGGTAATCGAGCGCTACGAAACAGCGGCTGATAGCGGCGGTGCCGGTTTGCACCGCGGCGGCAACGGCATTCACATGACCTATCGCTTCCTGTGCGAAGGAACCATTTCAATCCATGATGATCGCTGGTTCGTGCCGCCCTGGGGCGTCAATGGCGGTCATCCCGGAAAACGGGCGCGCAAGATTTTGGAAAAGGCCGACGGGACCCAGGAAATCGTTGGCAACAAAGTCGAGGAAATCCATGTCGCCGAAAACGACCAGTTGCATTTCATCACCTGGGGCGGAGGCGGCTGGGGCGATCCGCTTGAACGCGATCCGGGCCTGATCGGCAAGGAGGTTTTCCAGGGGCTGGTAACAGTCAACGGTGCCCTCGATTATGGCGTAGTCGTCAACGAACAGGGTATTGTCGATGTCAGCGCAACCGAAGAGCTCCGTGCGTCAATACGGGCCCAACGGCCGGAGTTATCCACATTCGATTTCGGACCCGATATCGAAACCCTCCGGGCCAATTGTGAACAGGAAACCGGATTACCCGCTCCCATCCAGCCTGTCTGGCAGACAATGAAAGAACCGAAATGACCACAGCAAACACAGGCGCATTGAAAGATATCCGCGTTATCGAGATGGGGCAGCTAATCGCCGGACCGTTTTGTGGCCAGCTATTGGGCGATATGGGCGCAGAAGTAATCAAGGTCGAGCCGCCTGCGGTTGATGGCAAGGGCGGGGGCGATCCGATGCGCAACTGGGGTCGCGGTGAAGATAAATTGTGGTGGGAAGTAGTCTCAAGAAACAAGAAAGCCGTGTCAGCCAATCTGCGCGTCCCGGAAGGCCAGGAACTCGTGCGCAAGCTGGCGGCGACGGCTGACATTCTGATCGAGAATTTCAAACCCGGCACGATGGAAAAATGGGGCCTGGGTCCGGACATACTGCACGAAATAAACCCGCGTCTGATCATCGTGCGGGTTTCCGGATATGGCCAGACTGGCCCCTATTCATCTCGCGCAGGTTTCGGCGGCATTGGCGAAGCGATGGGGGGATGGCGCTACATTGTTGGCGATCCTGACCGCGCGCCCAGCCGTATGGGCATCTCCATCGGCGATACGATGGCCGCGAGCTATGGCTGCATGGGCGCACTCGCAGCACTGCATTCGCGTAAAACCACCGGCAAGGGGCAGGTTGTCGACAGCGCCCTGTACGAGGCCGTATTGCAGGTCATGGAAAGCGTGGTCCCGGAATATGACTATTCCGGCTATATTCGCGAGCGTTCCGGCTCGGTATTACCCGGCATCGCGCCATCGAACGTCTATAAATGCGCGGACGGAGAATATCTGATCGGTGCCAATCAGGACGCAGTTTTTGGGCGGCTTTGCCAAGCCATGGGTCGGCCTGAACTGGCCACAGATCCAAGATATATCAATCACGTGGCTCGCGGCACAAACCAGACCGAGCTGGACGAGCTTATTGAAGAATGGACCAAAACGCTCAAAGTTGACGAGTTGGAGGCGCTGATGATTGCGCATTCCATTCCGGCGGGCAAAATGTATCGGGCACCGGAAATGATGGATGATCCCCATTTCGCGGCGCGCGAAGCGATTATCGAGGTGGAAACCCCACGCTGGGGCACATTGAAAATGCAGAATGCTTTCCCCAAATTGTCGGGGACGCCAAGTACGGTGCGAACTCCTGCACCCGATCAAATCGGGCAGCATAATGCCGAGATTTACGGAGAATTACTGGACATGACCGACCAAGCGCTGGCTCAATTGTCCGAACAAGGAGTGATCTAGTATTGCGGCGAGACCTATAGGCGGTAACCGCCGCGCAAGCGCGCGTGTTACCGCCAGCTTCGACAAAAGCCACGATCCCGATTGGTGCGACCATTATCTTCTTGTCCGATCAAGGAGTGCAGGGCCTGATGACAGATTCTGGATTCTGGAATAATCCGCCAGTCATCTGATGTTTCTCTAATGTGGATATTGATCCACATTGTCTCGAACCATATGCAGCCGCTGTTTGATCAGACCACTGCGCAGACGGTTTTCAGTTCAAGATAATTATCAAGAGCCGCCTGCCCGCTATCACGGCCGAAACCGGATTGCTTGGTACCGCCAATAGGCAGCGCAGCATCAAACATCAAATGGCTGTTGATCCAGACCGTACCGGCCTGCAGTCGATTGGCAAGGCGCATCGCATTGGACAAGCCTTCGGTCCAGATACCGGCAGCCAGTCCAAAACTGCTGTCATTCGCTGCGGTCAGCACTTCTTCGATATCGTCAAAGGGCGTTGCGACCAGCACCGGACCGAATATTTCTTCGCGCACCACATTCATGTCGGCTTTGACGTCGGTAAGAACCGTAGGTTGAACGAAGCTCTCATTCGCGCCCATTGTTTTGCCACCGCACAAAACAGTTGCCCCCGCCTTGAGACCATCGTCGATATAGCCCGCTACGGTCGCCGCATGTTTTTTGGAAACCAGCGGCCCCAATTGGGTCGCCGGATTGAGCCCGTGCCCCATAACCATCTCACCAGCTGCTTCAACAACGCCTTCGACGACCTTATCAAAAACCGACCTATGCGCATAAAGGCGCGAACCCGCGACACAGACCTGGCCACCGTTAAAGAATATCGCGTTGGCAGAGCCGGCCGCCGCTGCTGCAATATCTGCATCAGGCATCACGATCACCGGGGATTTCCCCCCCAGTTCCAATGTAACCCGCTTTAGATTGCTTTTGGAGGCTTCCAAGATGGCACGTCCCGTGTTTGTCGAACCGGTAAAGGCAATTTTGTTAACTTGCGGATGCTCGGCAAGGCGCGCACCTGCTTCGCTACCAAAGCCTGTGACCAGATTGATCACGCCATCCGGCAATCCCGCTTCTGCCATCAATTCGACCAGGCGAACTGCGGTCAGAGAAGTGTCTTCCGCCGGCTTCAACACGATAGTACAGCCAGCCGCCAAGGCTGGGGCCAGTTTCATCACGGTCAGAACCAGCGGGCTATTCCAAGGAACAATTGCTCCGACCACGCCTACAGGCTGCTTCAAGGTATAAGCGAATATCTCTTTGCCTTCGGGTTGGTAGTTGATCGAAGTCGGAATGGTCCTTCCTTCAATCGCCAAAGCAAGGCCTGCAAAATATCTGAACTGCGCGATCGCGCCGGGAATTTCGGCCCAACGCCCGACATAAAGGGGCTTGCCCTGGTCCAGGGTTTCCAGTTCCGCCAACTCGTCGATATTGGCTTCCATAAGGTCCGCGATTTTATTCAGTGTTCCGGACCGTTCCATCGGCGTCATCTTGCGCCAGGGGCCGACGTCAAAAGCCTTCCGCGCCGCGGAAACGGCCAGATCGACATCCTCGGCCGCCGCCCTGGCGACCTCACCGATCACGCCGGCGGTTGCCGGATCACGTGTCTCGAATGTTGCGGAAGACAGAGCGTCGACCCATTGCCCGTCGATGAAAAGTTGATGCTTTCCGCGGTCGACGAAGGCCTGGGCCGCTGCGGATAGCGCCGGGGCGCTGATATCTATATCCGTCATTATTTCACTCCTCCGCCCGTCAACTGGCCCGGAATATGGCTTTCGTGAATTCCGGCATAATAATCAGCAATTTCTTCACGCGTAGCCCACCAGACACCGTCAAGACCCTTGGCGAATTCGATGAACTCCCGCACGGCCCGAATCGTGCTGGCACGGCCCGAAACATGGGGATGAAAACCGACATTCATAATCCGGGCCTGTTGCTCGCCTTCTTGATGCAACACGGACAGTTCCTCGATCAGAAGGTCGCGATATTCGTCTGTGGTCCGCATATTCCGGGTGACAATGGTAAAGTCGTTGATCACATTGGAATAAGGTGTCGCAACGATCGGTCCCTCGTCGGTCCGTATCATGTAGGGCTGATCATCATTCATGATATCGCAGTAGAATTTGAAACCTTCTTCCGCGAGGATCGAAGGCGTGTTCAGCGTCCCGCGCAGGGACGATGACAACCAGCCGACCGGTCGCTTGCCGACATGTTTCTCGTAAATCTCGATAGATCGCCGGATAATCTCGCGCTCGGCAGCCGGATCATCATGAAAATCAGTGAGCAACTCGCCCTGTTCGTAATTGTGGGCAATCAGTTCCCAGCCGCGCTCCAGACATGCGTCCGTCATCGCCTTGCGCCGTTCGAACGTCACTGCATTGGTGGTACAGCTTGCCTTGACGCCCAGTTCATCAAACAAATCGAACATCCGCCAGATGCCTACCCGCTGACCATATTCGCGCCAGCTGTAATTAGGATAGTCCGGAATACGTCCAGCCAAAGCATTTGGCAGCAGCGCCGGGCCTCCAGCATAATATGGTAGATCCGTGTCCTTCGTAAGATCCCAGGTTTCGAGGTTGAACGTCAATATCAGTGCGACTTTTGCACCATTTGGCCACTGCAGTCGGCCGCGCTGCGGCATTGGCACATAGTCATATTCAAACATCCGGTAGTGCTCCTTGATTTTGACCTTCATGGCTTAGTGCCACCAATACCCGGTCGAATAAACCGTTTGTGGACGCCTTGGTGGACCGAGCGCACCAATGAATTGGCTCCTTATCGACAGGCGATCAACGAGCCTGTCCACAGCGATCAAATCTGGTCGCGTGGCGTCGGAACAGTCTTCTACCGAATGGCGGCTGATTCAATATCCCTTTAGACCCGATGTCCCGATTCACCTCTCGTCCCATAACAGGATGCGACTCTAGTTCGGTATGGATGTGCGATCGCTCGGCAACATGGATTGGCGCAGCATATAGCTGCGGCGCTTGACCGGATCCTCGACCAGTTTCCGCATGGCATCCTTGCGCAAACGATGCTGCTCGGAATCGCCTTCCTTCATGAATTCCATATTCTGGATGGTTTGTGCCTGGACCAATTCTATAGTTGCACTGAGCCGTTCATCGTTAAACGAGCTCAACAATGCATCAGCATCGCCCTCACCCTGCAAAATGTCGACCATTTTGGGACACAGGTTAAAGGCGTCATGAATTCCGCTGTTCATGCCCAAGCCGCCGAGCGGATTGTTTAGATGCGCTGCATCGCCAATAATCATCACCCGATTGTCGCGGAGACTTTTTGCAACCCGCTGATGCACCCGGTAAATGGTCCGATGGTCCGTAGGCACATCTGGCTTGGCGATCAGTCCCGAAAAGACCTTCTCTTTTTTTGCGTCGGAAAGCAGATAGCTATCAGCCTCGTTTTCTTCGGCCGGCACAAGCACTCGCCAGAGCGAGGGAACGCGCAACAACACGAGCCATTCCATCGGATCAGACACATAATTTACGTAATCAAGATCAATAATATGATTGTCTAATGGTTCCGTGGTTGTCAGACAGAGGAACTTTTCGGGATAAGTAAAGCCTTCAAACTCAACGCCCATCAGCTTTCGAACAACACTGTTCGCTCCATCGGCACCGATCAGATATTTGGCCTCAATATCAAGAATATCGAAGGGCGTCTCGATACTGACCTCGACGCAATCCTCTTTCTGTCGATAACCTAGCATCCGGTGATTGAACAATACGGTGGCTTTTGGTTCTGCTTCGATCCGTTCGGCCAACATGCGCGCCAGATGATATTGTTCGCATTGTATGCGAAACGGATATGCGGTGACGTCCGCAAGCTCGGACAAATCGAATCGAAAGGTTTCGCCGCCGCTGCGTTCGCGCCATTGAAAAACAGGGGCCTTTAAACCCATTGCGATCAGCTCGTCCGCGATACCGAGTGTATCTAGCATCTCAAGTGTAGAAGGATGGAAGGTCGAAGCCCGCAAATCCTGGGTCCCGGCTTCTCCGGCATCAATGACGGTGACGTCAACACCCTTTCGCGCCAAGTAGTAACCCGCAACACACCCGACAGGCCCGGCGCCAACTATTACGACATCTGTTTTCTTCATTTATTGTAACCGTCCCTCATTGCGTGAACGGCGTTCATGCGCGAGCGGTTATAAGAGCGCGAGATATTCCCGATATTTAACCGCCTGTCGGCACATTTTTCTGTTCAGCACAAGCGTCGCTCTTTCAACAAGGCCGCACATGAAAGGCAAGCACCTCGAAAATGAATATCTGGAAACCGCGGCCCCTGGATCATGCTCCAGGTAAAATGCTCGCGACGATAAGGCTGCATTGCGGCACAAGCGCTCCCTAGTGGAGACTGCGCACCCTGCCCGCTCTGCGATAATATTAGCCGCATCACTTGCCGCGTTTACCACTTTCGATGAAACAGCTTCTCGTTCCATTTCATAGCTTGTGACAGCGGTCTCTTTGTCGCCAGATATGACAGAATACTGGCCCCATATAGGGAAATTAGAAGGATTTATTGATGGCATTGATTGGCTCAAAAATGGTTGAAGACGGCCGGACGGCACGTGAAATTTTTGAACAGCTTATCGGTAATCCTGCACGCAATAAATTTGGATTTGGTGAAAAGCTCGCCATCGTCAACGTGGATTTGCAGCAATCCTATACTCGCACCGACATGTTCAAAACCGCCTATGAGACCGATCCACACCAGATCGACTATATCAATCGCATATCTTCCCTTGCCCGGTCGAAGGATATGCCGGTGGTCTGGAGCCGCGTAGCCTTCAAGGAAGATGCCGCTGATGCTGGAGTCTGGGGAACCCGTACCGATACCGAAGATTCCCTCCAGAACATCAAATACGGCAGCGAGCGGCATAAACTTGATCCGCGTTGCGAGGTGGGAACCAATGACCTTCAATATACCAAACGCATGCCCAGTGCCTTTTTCGAAACACCGTTGGCAAGTTATCTGACTTGGCATAAAGTTGATACGGTGGTGGTGACCGGCGGCTCCACATCGGGGTGCGTACGCGCGACGGCAGTCGATGCGTTAAGCCATGGCTACCGAGCTATCGTTCCTATCGAAACCAGCGCTGACAAGCACGAGAGTTATCATTTTGCCAATCTGACGGATTTGCAGATCAAATATGCGGATGTCGAACCGGTGCAGACCGTAATAGACTGGTTAGAGGCGAGATAATTCGAGCGGCGGCAAAAGCCCCAATCCTTAGCGATACCAAAATGGAGAATTTTATGTCGTTGAAACCGCGTCCCAAGCCTGACTCCTTGGGCTACCGCAAACTGTTCGGGGTTCTCGGTCCGTCGACCAATACTGTGGTTCAGCCTGATTTTGACGATATGCGAGTACATGGCGTCACCAACCACTATAGCAGAATTGTTGTTGAGGACGCGCAAGCAATTTCCGACGAAACTTTTATGGCCGGCACGTTGGAGATATCCAACAACACGCTTGATGCTGTGCGTGGCGTACTAACCTGCAACCCCGACTATCTGGTGATGGGCATGTCGGCGGTCACATTCTATGGCGGCGCAAAGGGGGCGGAAAAATGGCGGGATAATATTGAAGCCGAGGCCGGCCTTAAACTGTGCACAGGTTCGCAATCGTTGATTGAAGCATTTAATGCTTATGGCGGCGTGAAAAAGATTGGGGTAATTTCACCCTATTATCCTTCTGCCAACAAACAGGTCGCGGATTTCATGTCCGATTACGGTATTGAGACGGTTCGTGATATTTGTTTGCGTTGCCCAAGCTGGACCTCGATTGCGCAGGTTTCGACTGAAACATTGCGCGACAAATTGAAGGAACTCGACGGCGATGATGTTGATGCCCTGGTGCAAGTCGGAACCAACCTGTCGATGACCCGCCTTGCAGCGGCAGCGGAAACATATCTTGGTAAACCGGTTATCGCAATCAACACCGCCACCTACTGGAACGCCTTGCGTCAGAACGGAATTGTTGATCGAGTAGCCGGGTTCGGCAGGTTGCTCGAAGAATTTTAGCGATTGCGGGACGGAAACCCGCTCATGATTGACGCCTTTGGTTCTACCAAGATTTTGAAAAAATGGATGCGGACTGGATACTTGAGATGAAGAAAGTATTTGGCGCTATTCTCGGGAGGCTTGAATGAGCGAATTGGAAGACAATTATCAAACGGCGGGCTTCTGTGGTTCGCTAGAACTGGGCAACCGGCCAGCCTTGGTCCTGATTGATTTGGCGCGCGCTTATATCGATTCTTCGTCACCGCTCTATCTGGGTGATGAAAACGCCTTTCTGGCAAATATTGAACTGACCAAAGCAGCCCGCGATGCCGGCATTCCTGTTATTTTTACCCGCGTGGAATATATGTCCGGTGGTGGCGATGGCGGACTATTCTACAAGAAAGTCGCTGCCCTTTCATTGTTTCAGAAGGGCGAACCGATGGCAGAGTTTGATCCACGGCTACGCCCCGGCGCCGACGATATCATTGTTACCAAACAATATCCCAGCGCCTTTTATGGCACGTCTCTGGCCGCCACTTTGACCGCCATGGGCATAAACAGCTGCATTATTTCCGGTTTTTCAACGTCTGGCTGTGTGCGTGCAAGTGCATTGGACGCCCTGCAAAATGGCTTTGTACCGATAGTCGTCAGCGACGCCTGTGGAGACCGTGACCCCGCTGTTCAAAATGCAAATCTGTTTGACCTTGGCGCAAAATATGCCGAAGTCATCTCTCTTCCAACTGCAAAAACTTACTTGTCTTCAATCTGAGCCAAGTCGTGAGCCACTTTATTGGCCGTGGCTTGAAGGTCGGTCAGGAATTGCTCTGCCGCACTGCTGGCATTCATCGCGGACGCAAAATAAATTAATCCGATTGTACCGGCAATTTTTCCATTTTCCCGCATGATGGGAACAGCGATGGAGGAAGTTTTGCCGTCATCAGCGGTGTAGGTGTTGCGGTTATGAATAGCATATCCATTTTGGCGAATCTCGCCGAGAATGGAACCATCGCGGACCAGCAAACGACCGACCTTGGACGTATCATTGTCGGTCATTTTCCAACCCTCGATGATCGCTTCGCGTTCTTCGTCATCGCAATGAGCGATATAGGCTTTTCCTGTAGCACATTCGGATATCGGCAGTGTGTATCCGGGATAATAGTTGGTAAACGTCAACGAGGTTAGACCATGGGTCGAATCACGCACCATCATGCTGGTACCAACGCGGGTCGCAAGTGAAATGGGCCAGTTCAACTTGTGCGTGAGGGCGACAATATGCTTGCGGGCCACGGTGACCAGTTCATCTTCCGATTGAAAGCCTGTCGACAATGTCTGCACCAACCCCGTCACCCGGTACCGCTTGCGCGCAGGCTCTCGTTCGATAAAGCCTTCGTGGATCAAAGTCTGGACGATGCGGCAAGCGGTCGGATAAGGAATATTCGCTGCTCGCGAAATTTCCATCATTGAAATCGGACCAATGCGGTTCGTGGCCTGAATAACGGCGAGTCCCCTACTGATTGCCCTTATCGGAACTCCGCGATCAAAAGTCTGTTTTGCCATAGCCCACTGTCCTTCTTTGGAATCCATATCTATCCAAATGCCAGCCAAAAGCAATCCGCTGTGCGGATAAATGGCAGAGTCAGGGCTTTGTCCAAGCCCATATCAAGTGAATAGGGCCTCGAAGCATATTAACAGCCCCTCGGACGATATTTCTCGAAATTCGGAACAAATCAAATTTAACTAGCGGGTACTTGTGAAACATATTTTGCAAAAACCCTGTTGAACAAAGGGGAGTTGCCAAAGCTTGAATCGCGGCGAGCTGAAACCGTGACATCGGTAAACACATGAAGGAAGTCAAAATGCCATTATTGAAAATTGAGCGACGCGACCATATCGCAATCCTCACACTTGACCGAGCAGAAACGATGAATGCGCTCGGCCTGGATGGCGATGGCGCCGAGTTTCGCGAGACTTGCGATTCCATCAATATCGATCAATCGATCCGCTGCGTCATTCTGACCGGTGCGGGGAAAGCGTTTTCCGCTGGTGGCGACGTGAAGGCCATGCTTGCTCGGGAAGGAAATTTCGCGGGCAATGGCACCCGGATCCGGCAAGGCTATCGGAGCAATATTCATTTGATTCTCAGAGCACTTGAATCTTTGGATGTCCCGATCATTGCTGCGATCAATGGCCCTGCCATAGGCTTGGGCTGCGATCTCGCCTGCCTTGCCGACATCAGAATTGCATCCGAAAAGGCTAAATTCGGCGTCACTTTTCTCAAAATTGGTATCATTCCGGGCGACGGCGGCGCCTGGGTTTTGCCGCGCATTGTCGGTATGAGCCGCGCGGCCGAACTATTTTACACCGGAGACGTAATCGACGCGGCAACAGCGGTGGACTGGGGACTTGTCAGCCGCACCACGCCACCTGAAAAACTGCTCGATACGGCGATTGAGCTTGGCCAGAAAATTGCCGGTCAGCCGCCCCACGCATTGCGAATGACCAAGATGCTTCTTCGGCAAGGGCGCAAGGTCGACTATGATACGATGCTGGAAATGAGCGCGGCAACGCAGGCCCTCTCACATCTGACCGAAGATCATATCGAGGGCGTTTCGGCGCTTCTCGAAAAAAGGTCGGCGGTATTTACCGGAACGTAGCGATTCTGGCACCCATTGCCAGTCCCGCATATTCCCAGGTTGATCGCCTACCGAGAAGATGATGACTCGCCCCTTACGGACCCGGCCGATGTAATCTAGTCTGGCCTCCACTATGGCTCCGCGCCATATCTTATATAGAGTCTATAATCTGTCTGCCCATCTACGATCGGTCCCCATATGCCAGTCAATTACAAACGTCGGAACATCTTGCGCGGCATAGCGATCGGCGGAGGCGCAACCGCGCTAGGAACTTCCACCGCCTATGCGATGCACACAAGTGACGATCTACCCGCAGACTGGGACTATATCGTTATCGGAGCAGGCTCGGCTGGATGTGTGCTTGCCAACCGTCTGTCTGCCAACCCGAGCAACCGCGTCCTGTTGCTCGAGGCAGGCCAGAAGGTTTCTGACGCAGAGGTTTCTTTCCCACCTGCTTGGCCTGGATTGGCGGGCGGGGCCTATGATTGGGATTATCAGTCTACATCCCAGTCCGGCCTTGGCGGTCGATCTGTAGCTCAGCCCCGCGGCAAAGGCCTGGGCGGCTCGACGTTGATCAATGCGATGGGATTTCAGCGGGGCCCGGCACAAGCTTATGATAGATGGGCGCAGCAAACCGGGGATAAGCGGTGGGCCTTCGCTTCCATGCTCAAATATTTCAAGAAACTGGAGACGGCATCAAGTGGTGCCAGCGAATATCGCGGTGGCGATGGACCTCTCAGCGTTTTGGAATTGGGCGAAGTCGGAGACAAAACGCCACTAGCGCAAGCCATTTTTGCGGCCGGGATTGCCGCCGGGCATCCTTCCAATCCCGACTGGAACGGCGCCCGGGCGGACGGAACCATCTGGACGCAACTGAGCATCAAGGATGGAATGCGGCACACGGCGTCGTCCGCTTATCTCGATCCTGTATCCCATCGCAAAAACTTGACGGTCGTAACCGGCGCGATGGTGAACAGACTGCAGGTTGAAAAAGGTTGCTGCAATGCCGTGTCAGTCACGATATCCGGCCAGCACAAGACTTTCACTGCAACGCGAGAGACGATCCTAAGCGCAGGAGCATTGGATTCGCCGCGGCTGCTATTACTCTCGGGTATTGGCGATAAAGATAGACTTGAAGCCGCAGGCGTAGCTGTCGTGCATCATCTACCGGGTGTAGGCCAGAATCTTGCAGATCATGTACTTGCACCAGGCCTATTGTTTCAGTCAGACAAATCTATTCCGGCCTCCCGATATAATCACAGTGAGTCTATGGTTGTAGCGCAGAGCCGGCAATCGGTAGGATGGTCCGACCTGATGATCATGGGCCTTAGCATCCCCTTTGTCAGTCCGGATTTCGGACCACCGCCATCCAATAGCTTCGCCTTTGTTCCCGCGCTTACCTATCCGAGAAGCAAAGGAAGTATAACTATCAAGAGCCCGGACATGAATGTACCCGCCATCATCGACCCGGGCTATTTGAATGACGATTCCGATGTTGACGCACTAGTGGATGGTTTTGAGATCGCCCGGGAGATCGCGGCTGCAAAGCCTTTGGAAAGCTGGATCGCAGAAGAGCTTTTTCCCGGACCTGCTGTTACCGATCGCAAAGCGCTCGCTTCCCATGTCCGCAAGGTGGCATCACCGTTTTTCCATCCCGTGGCCACCTGCGCGATGGGGCTGCCAAACGATGAACTCGCGGTACTCGATAGCGCGTGCAGGGTCCGTGGCATTGATGGCCTGCGCATTGTCGATGCGTCTTCATTTCCGTCGATACCGCAGGCGATGACCAATGCTGCCGTTGTCGCCTTTGCCGAATGTGCATCCGATATCATAATCGACGACGCCTGATATAATCGCTGCTCGCAATCCTGGAGCCAGTCGGCCTGTTACTCGGGGTTGTCACTCCAGTTGGCGATGACAAATCGCGCCAGCTCGTCGTTGAATATGCTCGCCTGTTCCGCAAATGGAGAATGTCCAGCACCTTCAAAAGCGTGCGACTTGACCGTTGGCGCTACTGCCGAAAATGCTTCTAGCGCTGCGGGTGAAACGGATGGGTCTTCACTACCATGCAATATCAAAGTTGGCATTTTACCAAGCAAAGGTGCCAGATCGCTATTGTCTGAAGGGTGCTTGCGCAGCGCCGCCTGTGCATAGGCCGGCACCATCATCCCCAACATTCGTGCTTCGTCGATCCATTCGGACGTTGCTTCCCCTTCTGTCAGCATCGTCAAAAATATTTCAACCGCTGCGCGCTGATCTTCGAACGACGTGCTTTTTCGCAGCTCCTGCAATTGCATTAATTGCTCAAGAAGCTCGGGATCTGGACCCTCGGCGGGCGGCGTGAAAGGAATAAATCCGCCCAGTGCTCCGACCATCACGAGGCCAGAGATATTTTCTTGTCCATATTCGCGAAGATAGTCGGCAGCGACTAATGATCCGTAAGACCATCCGACTATTACGGGTTTTTTCAATTTTGTCGCGTGTATCACCTTGGCCAAATCCGCAGCCCAGATCGCCGGGTCTGCATATGCTTCGGCCTGCCATGGCTTGCCGGACATGCCGTGACCGCGAAGGTCGAAAGCAACCATTCGGAAACGGTCTGAAAGACTGGACTCCAGCTGAGGAGAAAAGCTCGCACTACCCATGCCAAGTCCATGAACAAATAGGATCTCAGGGCCATCCTCTGGTCCGGCGATGGTGACCGCTAGCGGGACACCTCCCTCGCCTTCAACATAGAGTGTTTCGGCCAATGCTGGTGCGACAGAATATTGTGCAATTGCGAGCGCAAGCGCTGCCCCGACTGTTCTCAACACTGTTATCAGTTTCATGTCTATCGCTCCTGTCACCGCTTCCATAAACGCCCTCGGCCGGCTGAAACCCAGAACTGCCCGCAAATAAACTCTTCGGAACCGTTGTGAGGCTACTCTGATGCCTACTGGTCAAGAATGCACTCGGTTCGCGACTTTATAGAGGCCTCATATAATGAAAGGGTAAGCACAAGAGACAATCCATAAGTTTCTTTCTATCCACTGATAGCTATTTTGGATTTGAGCAAGCAGCCGATCCAGTATCTTTATGATCTACATACTCCTGATAACTGTTTTGCCGATGCGGAACATATCTTGGGATTCGTCGTCGTCGATCAGTTTTTTGTCTGATCTCCAATTATTGTGGACCCTTATTATGTCAGAAAATACTTTACTGTGCGGACAGCATGAAATGATGCCGCAGACAACGCATGACGAGGCGTCACAGCTAGGTTACGTTCGCAGCTTGCGGCGGTTGATCACATCGCAACTGACACCAGGCCACAAGCTGGTTTACGATGCACGGATATCCAGAGAGATCGAGAAAGACCTCGGACGCCCGGCGAAACATCGCAACGAAGTGAAGCCCTATCTCGAGAAGGACGGCTATCACCAGATGTGGTCGGCGATGCTCCGGACGACCCAGGAATTGATGTGGAATGCGGTTTACCGCTGCGTCGATCGTCAGGCAGACGAACTGAACAGCAAGTTTCAGCAATTTAAACAGCTTCAGGGCCCCGGTTCGCTGACTATTGATCCCGACTTCACAATTCCGCCCTATAGTGACCGGGTTGACAATCATACCCAGCCCGGCGGCTATCACAGCGAGATTGCCGAGGATGATGTCACTGCGGGCGCTGCCTACGAGCAGAGCATTCATGTCTATATGATGGGCGGGATGGGCCGGTATAATGATGATGTCGGCAAGATGCTTGGTCATTATGTGGAATGGAAATATCCCGATTTCCGGCCGCTGAAAATTCTCGATATCGGCTGCTCCGTCGGGCACAGCACGCTGCCTTACACCGAGCTATATCCCGAAGCAGAAATCCATGCGATCGACCTTGGCGCACCATTGGTTCGCTATGGCCATGCGCGCGCGCGATCGATGGGCAAGGCAGTCCATTTCTCTCAACAGAATGCCGAAAGCACCAATTTCGAAGATGAGAGCTTCGATCTGATCGTTTCCCACATCATGATCCACGAGACATCGACAAAGGCGCTGACCAACATCCTGAAGGAATGCCGACGGTTGCTGAAACCGGGTGGGCTGACCGTACATCTCGAGATGTTGCCATTTTCCAAGAAAACCCCGTTGCAGCAATATTTGACCGACTGGGACAGCGTCAACAATCACGAACCGTTTATCGGCAAGATGAATGATCTGGATATGAGCGAAGTATTGAGCGACGCCGGTTTCAGCGAAGCAGAACGGTTCGTTGAATTCGTGCCGATCGGCTTTGATCAACCGAACCAAGGCTCGCTTGATTATACCCATCTGATTGGTACAGAACGCCATATCTTCGGTGCCAAGAAAGCGGGTTAAGCCGATGAACGGCACTGTCTGCAAATGATATCGAGTGGCGATGCAATTGGGTGAAGACCAATGTCGCGTCTTGAATGCCAAAGGCGCATCGTCACATCGTTGCTCTTCACACTCGTGAACCGGATGCGATAGGCGGCGTATCCACTGCCAATCTATAGTCAAAGGAAACAACCATGGCCGCGTATTTTGTTGGTATGATTGATATCGAAGACGCCGAGACTTTCGATCTCTACCGGTCCCTGAATCCTTCGGTCGTAGAGGCTGCCGGCGGGAAATATATCATCAAGGGCCAGCCCGTTTCGACATTGGAAGGCGATGACTTTCGCAGCCGTTTTGTGATGATTGAATTTGCAAGCGAAGCGGCGTTGCAGCGCTTTTACAACTCTCCAGAATATGCGGCACTCCGGCCATTGCGCGAACGCAGTTCGAAATCGTCCATCGCCTATATTAACACGGACAGCGCTTCCAGTGATTGCACAGCCTACCAGATTCCGAGATTCGGAGATGATGTCGATCTGACACCGGTTACGTCGACTATGGCGGAACTGGGTGCGGCCGATCTACGCATCCAGCCCACCCTGATTTCGCTCAACCCGGTCGACTGGAAAATCCGTTCCGGCATATTGGCCGCGCTTCCCTTCACCTTCCCTTACACGCCAGGCGCAGAAGGTGTTGGCGTCATTGAAGCAGTCGGTGTTGACGTTAAGGGGTTTCGCCCCGGTCAGCGCGTAATGGCATTTTCCAGCCTGTTGCGGGGCGGCTGGTTCGCGAACAAGGTCGATGTTTCAGCCATCCAGTGCGCTCTGGTGCCCGATGAAATGTCGGACGAACAAGCGTCCGCGCTGAGCGTACCGCTTCTGACAGCGCATCAAGCGATCAAGCTCCACAATGGTGCTATTGGGCGCGCACTTGTGATCGGCGCCTCTGGCAGTGTCGGCTCCATAGCCACCAAGCTTTTGCGCCAGATCACTAAAAACGTCGATGGACTCTGCTCTCCCAGCAATGCCAGTCATGTAACCGGTCTGGGCGGGAATGTTATCGCTCCGGAACAGGCTGCAGAAGGCCAGTATGACTTCATACTCGATGCCGCTGGCGGGCCGATAATCGAGACAGCGTACCGGAGCCTCGCCAAGGGCGCTACACTGGTTTCCATCGTCCAGCCTGTTGATGAAGCCCGGGCGAAAGCGGCGTCTGCTCATGCTATCCGCTATTCCGCGCAACCGGATGGCAAGCAGTTGGCAGATTTGATGGCAGAACATAAGGATCTGCCCGCTCCGCGCGTTGCGTTGACTCTGCCACTGGCTGAAATCAACACCGCACTGCATCTGTTAAAATTCGGACGGGTCCGCGGCAAGATTTTCCTGAAACCTTAAGCAGACTAGCCAATAACCCCTCAACTTTGTCGCCGTTATGCTTTGGCGGCCATTCCGGTGCGTCCATAATTCGCTAGAGCGGATCGAAGGGCTGCGCCTATCGCTGAGATGTGCGCTTTTTCGACCCTGATCATTAGTCGCTCATCATCCCTATCCTTCCCCACAAAGCAAAACGGCCCGGGCATTTCTGCCCGGGCCGCTTATCCGATCGAAGACCGGTCAGCTTGATTTTCAGGCCTCTTTCTGTGTGCCGACGATAGTATAGTAACCGATACCGATCACGACACCCTTGGCTTTTTTGGCCTTCATGATTTCAGGCATTGTCTTGGGCAGGTGAACACTTTCAATCTGCTCCATGAAGAAATTCTGTTCGGGAAAACCAGCATCTGCATAAAGACCGGCCAGATTCTCGTCCTGCAAACCGCCCATATAAGGTTCGTTATTATAATGGGCGTTCCACTCGCACAGATACTGGCCATATGGGTCGGTTGCACCGACAACGTCCATATGGATCATCACCCCGCCTGGCTTCAGCAGACGATGGCACTCGTCGACGATGTTTTTGAGTGCTTTATGCGAAGTCTCGTGCATCAGAATATGCGAGACAACGAGATCAAAGGATGCATCGGGGAAATTGGTCTTTTCCGCGTTTTGCTGGGTGAAATGGACCGCCTTGCCAAGCGATTTCGCGCGATAATGCCCATATTCGAGGCATGGCGCAGCCACGTCCAGAGCGTGCATTTCTGCATCAGGGTAAATATCCAAATAGGGGACTGAACTATGTCCGATGGTGCAGCCCATATCCAGTATCGACTTGGGCTCGAGATCAGGAAAACTTTCCTTGATCCAAGTCGCAAGGGAAAGGCCCATATCATCGGCGAGCGGTCCGGTCTTGCCATGGAAATAGACGTTAACGGTACGATCAAACTCCGCTCCTGCGAGAAAGTCGCCGTCCTCGGTCTTGGTATGATAGCCGCCGGGCTTGCAGTGAATATCGGCATGGGTGTGATAGTCCGGAATTTCCAGATCGGGATCCAGCGTCAGCGAACCAACTGCATTATCCAGTCTGGCTGCCTTTTCCTTCAGAGCGGGCATCTGCCGCTCGATACTGGGGCGCACGGTGTGATACATCATTTCCTGGCTGGTCCGCATCAGCGAAGCCCACATATTATTAAATGGCTGCTCATCCAGAGCTTCACGGACTTCCTTGCGGGTTTCCGGCGGCCTACCGAGTTCCTTTTGAAACTGCGGTACGATCTTCGAATGATAGAGAATGTCGTTGCCTGGCATCACTTTCTCGTAAAGATGTACCATGAAGCTGCGCAAAAACGCCTGCTGCGATAGTTCATCATGATTCGCTTCTGGATACATATCATGCACTGGCTTGTTCATTTCTCACCTTCCGGTTTTGACATCACTAAGAATCAATCTTTCCGCCAAATCTGAGCCAAAAATACACCCAGACAACGGCGGCACACAGCAAATCTGTGTTCTAATATATTTTATACGTCAGGATATGGCGATGACCTATAAGCAAATTACTATTGAGCAATTGAAGGGTTCGATTGGACAATATGCAGTCCCAATCCATAGCTTTCCTTAACTTATAATCTATCTCTGACCGAGCGGAAAACTTCATGAAACCAACCGACGAATATGACTATATCATAGTTGGTGCCGGCTCAGCCGGATGCGTGCTGGCGGATCGACTGTCGCAGAATGGGCGTTACACCATCGCTGTCGTCGAAGCCGGCGGGCCGGATACCTCCTTGGTGGTAAAAATTCCGGCAGGGGCCATGCGAGCGTCCGGCAATCCGGACTTCGACTGGTGCTACATGTCCGAACCCGACCCCACCCGCGATGAACGCACAGACGCATGGCCAAGAGGGCGAGTCGTCGGCGGAAGCAGCTCTACCAACGGCCAACTCTGGGTCAGGGGGCAAGCGGAAGATTATGACGCATGGTCGGCAGAGGGAAATAGTGGCTGGTCATATGACGACGTACTGCCCTATTTCAAGGATCTCGAAAATTATACCGGCGCCTCGACCGAAGATTTGCGTGGGACAGAAGGACCGCTTCACGTCGAGATGCTGCGTAAGCCCCATCAGCTAAGTTCCGCTTTCGTCGCAGCCGCCTCTGAAACAGGTATTCCTGCCATTCAGGATTATAACGGCGCGAACCAGGAGGGCGCATCGATTGTGCAGGTGACTCAGAAACGGGGTTGGCGGCAGAGTGCCTCGAAAGCGTTTCTCAGACGCGCTCTTAAACGCAATAATGTCGAGCTGATCGTCAATGCTCTGGTTCTCGGCATTGATATCGAAGACAAGGTAGCGCGCGGCATCACCTATTCAAGCGACGGAGTAACCAAATCGCTGCGCGCCCGGCAGGAAGTCATTCTGAGTGCAGGCGCCATCGGCTCTCCGCAGCTGCTCATGCTATCCGGCGTCGGTCCCGGCGAACATCTGCAAGAGCTCGGCATAGACGTTGTTGCGGATCTGCCTGGCGTCGGCCAGAATCTGCAGGAACATTCCGGAATCTGGGTCGTACAGGAAGTCGTCGACTCCGTCCGTACCGTCAATCAGGACTATAACCTCATGGGGGTAGTTCGAAACGGGCTGCGGTTCCTGATCGACGGCACGGGAGCAGCGGCGAGTCCTCCTGCCCAGGCCACAGCATTCATCCGGTCCGGACCGCAGGAAGCGACGCCCGATGTTCAGGTCCTGTTTACACCTCTCGGCTATACGATCGAGGGTCAGGACGTGGTGCCAATGAGTTCACCGGCGATGATGTGCGTACCGACAGTCTGCCACCCGGACAGCCGCGGCGAAATCAAGCTGAGCAGCGCCTCGGCCACAGACGCCCCGCTCATTTTTCCACGGTTATTGAGCGATGACCGGGATTCCGCACGACTTCAGGCTGCCTGCGAATGGGTGCGAAAGGTTTTCGAGGCGCCGTCCATGAAACCATATGCAAAATCCGAACAATTCCCGGGTCCGCAGGTCCACAGCGACGCTGACTGGCGTGAGCTTTTCCGTGCAGCAGCCGGGCCGGTTTTTCACGTGACCAGCACGTGCAAGATGGGATCGGGACCGGACAGCGTCGTCGATTCTAGCCTGCGCGTGCGGGGAATCGAGCGGCTCCGTGTGGCAGATGCTTCCATCATGCCGCGCATCACCAGCGGCAATACCAATGCGCCGGCGATGATGATCGGCGCGAAAGCCGCCGACCTGATTTTACAGAAAGCTTGAAATATTATGTCCGGAACGCTTCTTATGGGAAGCCTTCCGGACAATATTTAGCAAATCTCACAACAGCATATCGCAAATCCGTTTCTGATCCCGATGACTGTCATTGCGACTTTTATTTGGTTGCTGGCTTGGCTTCCGGTGTCACGCCAAGTGGAGTCACGTTCAATTCGGTCAGCTCATATCTAAGCGCCGGTCCGGAACCAAAGCGAACATCGGCGCGGACGACGATCCGGCTGCCTTTGGTCAACCAGACTTCTGATCCACTAGCCATCCGGAAATGCTCCGTAGGGATGTCATAACCCTGAGGCATCGCAATCGATTCTTCACCAACAAACGAATAAGTCGTCGGACGGAAACTACCGGACATAGTACCGCCGAACGAACCACCCATCCAGAAGACTTCCCGTGATTGGTCGCCTGCTTTTTCCATATCGTAATTGAGGAATGGCAAGCCATCCGCGACAACCGGACCCGTACCGATTGCTCGTGTTTCCGGAGGATTTTCGGAGGCGACGGAAGAAAGCTCAATGCCATCCGAAGGCGTTTTAAGGCCCTTGGCGGAGTGAAAGGCTTGATCCACGCCATCTTCGGTTTGCAGCACATAAGACGAACCTAGCGCCTCGGACATCGAACGATTGTGCATGAATGCCTCACGGGGAACTCCGTCCGCTTCGACGACGATCGTTGCATGCCGAACTTCGCCGGCTCTAGCAGTCTCAGATGCGACCTGAAGGACTCGCGATCCGTCTTTGTGGATGAAAAGATTCCAGTAATCCGCACCGCAACTCGTGCCGTCAGGCGCCGTACAGACGGTTGTGCCACGGTATAACCGCTGCAAATTTGTTTCGGACTCGGCCGTTTTATGCGTCTCTTCAGCACCTGCAGTGCCGCCAGCTAGAGCGGTCAGCATTGCCAGAGAAACAAGTTTCGTGCCTGATTTCATGGCCAATAATTTTTGCATGTCATGCTGTCCTTTCAAACTGGAACTGGTCGACGGATCCTAGCTTCGGTCAAAAATTTCAAGAGCAGCGCGCTCGCCGGATTCCATGGCGGATTCCATACCCACTTCAAGCCTTTTCGTATGCTCGCCCGCAAAGTGAAGCCGATCATGCGGTTTGACCAGTGCCTGCGCATATCGAAGCGTGTTGCCAGCCGGCAAGGCGCCGCTACATCCGGCATTGAATGGCTGTTCCGCCCAGGAGTGAATTCCGCTCACTTCCAGTGCTCCGACGGTCGAAGGCCGGAGTCGTTCGATTTCCTTGATGACAAATTCGCCACGCTCTTTGTGCGGCAACTGGTCGAGCTGGTTTGCCTTCAGTCCTGTAGACAGGGCTACCAACCGGTCGCGCGTGCCGTCATAGTCAAACGCCTGCCTTACCAAATTGATCGGACCGTCTGTCCATAGGGAGGCATCCATGCCGTCATCTTCCCAGAACGGCTTATTGACGTTCATGTAGATAAACGTCGTGTTGGCATAAGGTGTCATCATCACCGCTTCGCGCTGGTCACCGGCAAGATGGGGATAGATCGAGATTCGGCGCAACACCGTGAGCGGGACAGCAGATACGACAAAGCTAGAGTCATAGCGCGTGCCGTCGAGACAGGTGACTTCGGCTTTCGTGCCGTTCATTTCTATGCGTGCAACCGCCTTGTTGCGTTGAACGGAATCACCCAGATAAGCAGCCATGGCTTCGGGCAGGCGTTGCGTTCCGCCAACGACGCGGGAGCTGACGATAGCGGCCTGCTCGTGGGAATCACCCTTCACGCTATCGCTCGATTGCTCCTTAAACTCTGAGAAATTGCGAGGTATGCCCTGCAACAGATCGAGAGCCGAGGCGCTCCACAGGTCCGGCGCGATCAAGCCTTCGCTGATCAAGCGCATCGCAGCTGGCGAAGCACCTAGGCGCTGCAACCATTGTCCAAGGGATATGTCATAAGCGCCTGCCGCAGCCTCTTGCAGCCACTGGCTGCTATTCTGGAACGGATCGTTTTTGACCAGAAAACTGCTCATGAGTTGGGTCGGCAACAATTCGCGTTCCGCGCCCACGGTTTTGTTCAGTTCGGATTTGGCCCAGTCTTCATTTCGAACAAGCTTTCCGCCAATGGAAAAGGTGAATGGTGCATTGAGGTTCGCGCCGTGGCTGAGTTCAACCCCCAAGCGCTGCGCCATATCCCGCACACGCGCATATTGCGGGCCAATCTGATTGGCACCGAGCTCCGGCCGGCCTTCGATATGATCGCCGGTAAAAGCGCGCCCGCCGATCCGGTCAGAGGCCTCCAGAACGGTTACCTTATAGCCTGCATCCTTCAACATGATGGCTGCGTTCAGACCCGAGTAGCCCGCTCCGATCACGACGACGTCTGATTTTTCAGCGGTCGCGGCCATAGCACTTCCGGGAAATGCTGCGGCCTGCATCGTCGCTGCAGCGGCGACGGCAGTGGTGGAGACAAATTGCCGACGATTCAATTTCATACCAGTTTCTCTTTTCTACCGTAGCTTGGATATTGCAGATAAAAAAGGCAGGCGGCCAAGAAATCCGGCCGCCTGTCCTATCATTCGAATTTAGAAGTCAGCCATCAACCTGATACCGACTTCGCGCTTTTCGGGCAGGGTCGCGAAGGCTTTGCGACCCGTGTTTGCCGCACCGAAGGCAATCCCGGTATTGCCGGCAGCCGACAAGGTTTTATCCTGGAACAGGTTTTCAACAAACGCTTCTACACGGAAGTCTTTAGTGACATCGGCACCAACGCGGACATTGACTCTCCAGCTATCGTCAATCTTGTTATAGGCAAAATTGTCCTGATAGCGCTCGCCCGAGTAAAGTGCATCGGCGCGAACATAGAGGTCACCACTTTGGATCGGAAAGGCGTATGAAGCACTTACCGCGCCTGACCATTCCGACACATTAGCCGGTTGATTGCCAGCACCGGAAATGGATGAGGTTGTTCCGAAGGCAGTACATACCGGGCCGGTTGTCAGCGCAGCTGTACCGGGGCACAATACCTGAGTGGTTACGCTCCCTGCGGCACCAAGTTCCTTCAGTTCAGCATCAACCCAGCCAACGCTACCCATGATCTGCAAACCTTCAACCGGATTCAGGGTGATTTCGAAATCAATCCCTTTATACTCCGAATTGCCGTCCAGATTCAGGGTCGTTGCACTAAACGGGCTCAGAATGAACGTGTTGGAAAATGGCTGGTTATCCCATTCCATATAATAAGCAGCGATGCTGTAGCTAAGCCAATCGGAAAGCCGTTGCTTAACACCGAATTCATAGCTTGTGAGCCGTTGAATTCCGGTAAAATCGCCAACCACTGTTGGATCCGGCAAAAGGTTCAGGCCTGCCGCTTCCGTAATTCGGGAAAAATCGGACGCGTTTGTGGCAACCGAGTTCAAGGAACTTTGCGACCAACTCGCATAGATGTTGAGATCCGAATGAGGCGAATAAGACAAGATGACCCGTGGCATGAAGTCGGTGTAGGAATTTTCTGAATTAATCGTTGCAAGCGCGTCCGGATTGCCGGCGGCAACGCCAGGAGCACCGACATAAACCAGTGTCTGCTTGTCATCCACCCAACGACCTTCACCGGAAATGGTGAATTCGTCAGTTATATCAAAATCAACCGTACCAAAAATGCCAAAAGCTTCATTGTCCTGGAAATTGGTTTGGAATGCATTGCCGTTGCGATATTTCTGCTCGTAATAGCTGACGCCGATTTCGTAGCGGAGGCGTTTGGCCGGATCCGATGCTACGCGCGCTTCAAAAAATGTATCCTGAGTCCAGTTGCCAAGGGCCGATGGAAAGATGAAAGCGGAAGGCGCTGTCGGATCACCGGTTTCGCCGTAGAAGAAGTCCTGTACGCCAACCAGTTCTGCTTCGCCGCGCGATGCCAGACCCTTGACGGTATGACCGGTGCCGAGTTCCCAATCAAAGCTCAGGTTGGCGCGCCATGCACCATATTCATTGCCAAGACCGTCTGGCATCAGGTTCGTATAGCCAGCCATGTCCGGATTGAGCGAAACAGTGCCCGTTTGACCCGTAGCGGAAGCTTCGATCACAGACGCATCAGGAATGCTTCCACAAAAAATCGTTTGCGTGCTCTGGCTCAGATCAGTGGTGAAGGGGGTCAGCACTCCGGTAAGTCCGTTGATCGAACTGCCGCTATATATCATGTTGCAATCGCCGGGAGCGACCGTTGCGTTGACGCTTTGCGCGTTCGATGTGTCTTCGGAATCGACATAATAGCCCGTTGCTTTCACACGGAATGTCGGCGTGACTTCGAATACCGCTGTACCAAAAATCGCAAAGTTGTTCTCTTCGCCGTTCGGATCACCGTTCACATACTGATAATCTGCACCCTTGCGTTCATAAGTAGTAGCAACTCTCAGACCGATAGTATCAGTGATGGGGCCGCCAACGGCTGCAACGCCACGATAGCTAACCTGTTCGCCTCTTCCGGTACCAATGCCGAGTTGAAGCTCAGTGCTGACTTCCAGCTCATCGCCGGGCTCTTTTGGTACAAAGTTGACTGCGCCTGAAAAGGTATTGCGCGCAAAATATGCATTTTGCGGTCCTTTGATGACCTCGACGCGTTCCAGATCAATCATCGGAATGAAACCGATACCCTGAGAAACATAGGAACCGTCATAGAATACAGCACCGGTCCGCGAAGCTGCACTGTCTACCTGTTGCGAGATACCGCGAAACTGCAGCGCCGAACTCGAGCGGCCGCCGGCCTGACCATCAGAATTCTGGAACTTGAAACCTGGTGTGTAGTCGGACATGTTCTGGATATCACTGACACCGGCATTATCCAATTGGTCCTGCGACAAAACCGATATGGCGATAGGAACTTCGATCACCGATTCTTCGCGACCACGCGCAGTAACGACGATCACATTCTGATCACCTTCACCTTCAATCGCTGTTTCCGCGAATGCGGGAACGCTTGAAATCACTGCAACCGCTGGGGTCAGCAGCGTAAATAATGCTACGCTATTAAGGAGACTGGAACTCTGGGCTTGTCTTGGCATGTTTAATTCCCCGTGTTGTGCATACCGATTATTATGTGCGGTACGTTAATTCCCTGGAGCGTTTTGACTGCCAAAGATGCCACATGGTGGCAATTTCATTACATCAATGGATCAATAGGAATTGCCTATTTGCAGTAATTCGCGATTTTTCTAATCTTGACCGTGGCATTTAATTGTACGGCGGCGGCACAATCCCATCCACGCGGAGGAACCTAAGCCGACTTCATTTACTCGCATATTCCGCTCGTAAATAATGGATCCAAGTATGTTCTATTCCGCACTTTACGGCAGAAAACAGCTGAATTCCGAGGTCAAAAATTGCTGACGGATAAAACCAGATACGAATCTATCAAGTCTTAGGAGTTATTACCCATGAAGTCGACAATACGAAAAACACGAACGGTTGTTGGAGGAACAATGGTCGCCAGCATGGCAGTTGCTCTGTTTAGTTTTGCCAGTCTGGCCGCAGAGCGACCAAATTCGATCGGTTCAAAACTGAGTCAGGGTGGCCGGCTCTGGTTTCAATGTCGGGCCTGCCACACGTTGAAAAAAGGGGAGCCGCACAAGCTCGGTCCAAATTTGCATGGTTTCATGAATGCCAAAGCTGGAACCCGAAAAGCATTCAAATATTCGCCGGCGCTGAAGACTTCAGGGATCGTCTGGAATGACACCGCATTGGACCAATGGATCAAGAAGCCAACTGACCTGTTAAAGGGGCATCGTATGAATTACGCTGGCATGAAAGACGCCGACAAACGAGCGATGCTGATCGCATATCTGAAAAAGGAAACCCGCTAGTTATCTGCACCGCATTTGTAGGCAATTGCCAATACGCACCTGTTTGCAAATGACCTGAATTTGATTCCATCACAGCTCTGGCGAATATTGACCCCGCGCTCCAGCAGCTAAATTCTAGCATAAATAAAGGCGGCGCCCGGAAGGGCCCGCCTTTATCTTTATCCCGTTGTGATCTTTGCGTTTGAACATCCACAGATGAATGTCGGTAGCTATCGCCCGTACGCAAATGATCGGCAGCGCCGCCGATCAGGCAAATTTATCCAAATAGACCATTGCTTCCCGCATTCCCGAAGTTGCGGCGGCTTCCAGCCCCGCTTCATAATCGCGGGTATGCTCGCCGGCGAAACGCAGGCGGTCCATATAGGGTTCGGCCAGCCACGGGAACATGCCCCGCGCATCGCCTGGGCGCATAATATATTTATTGCCTTTGACGAATTCGTTCTGACCCCAGCTATAGGCACCGACCGGCGTAATGGCGCCCTTCATCGACGGACGCATTTTTTCCAGACGCGCCTGAACAAATGCCATCATTTCCTTTTCAGGCATTGTATCAACCTTGGCCGCCGCAGCGCCATTCATCCAAACGTCAAGCCAGCTGACCTTACCGTCCTCGTCGTGGTTCGCCATAACCCGCTCGACGACATCGTCACTAACCAGTCCGGCTGGATGACCATCTTCCTCCCAATAAGGTTTGGTCGGAATGAAAAAAACATGAGTTGTCAGCGTATAAAGCGCGTCATCAATCGCAGCTTTTTTCGGGCCGGTTGGCGCGGGCGTAATTGCGATCGAGCGCAACACCGAATAGGGCACGGTACAAATGATGCTCTTGGCTCGCATTTTCTTGCCGCTGGCCATAGTCACGGATGCACCATCTTTCTCGACATCAATCGCCACTACGGGATCACCCAGCATCGGTTCGGTTTTCAAGAGCGTCGCGATCCGCTCGATCATTGTCAGCATGCCACCTTTGACATTGTAAAAGCCTGCCGGTCCGTTCGAGGCGTCGTACACTTCGCGGACTTTATCACCCTTTTTCGGAGTATCGATGCCGGCAAATTCGCGCATCTGGAAAAGCGCCGATGTCTGCCCGAGCCCCATGGTGTTCGAGGTCAGATCAATAAGACGCAGAGCTTCGTCAGAGACACCATTCTCTTTGAGGTAGCGATCCAGCGCGACATCATAAGACAGCATCTCTTCCGAGTTCCATTTTGTGACATCTTTGATCTTGTTGTTTCGCATCAAGATCGGAAATTCGAGTTGCTCGGGCAGGATGCTCCGTTCATTGCCGACAAGGCGGTTGGCAGACGATCCCTCCCATGCGTCAGGATGAACAAACTGCCCGTTGATGTGGTAGCTGAACTTTTCTTTTCCCGGAGGAGCGATAAAAGGAACATCGGCCTCATATGCATAAGAAAGCAAATTGCCGTAATTCGGCCCGACGGTCGACGCTCCGCAGTCAAATGTGCCGTCAGCAGTCCTGAGGGTGAAACAACGGCCACCAAGCTGTTTGTCGGCTTCGATCAGCTGGACATTAACACCTTCTGCCTCCAGCCTGAGAGCAGCTGAGATACCAGCTATACCACCGCCGATAACCAGAACATCTGTCTCCGTTACTGACCTGGTATTCCGTGGTGCACAGCCTGCGATAAAGGCCGCAGACAAGCCTCCTATGATTACTTGGCGACGGTTCGCCATAAATGGGGACTTTGACAATGTCTTACCTCTTTCGTTTGCGTGATTGGTAGAACCGGTAAAATATGACCGAATTTAACGTGGCTGCGCCGCTATTTTGACTCGCCGGGTTTGGCGCAATTCGCCATCCAGCTCACCACCAAGGAAGGCCAAAATGTCCTTCATTACCAAGCCTTCATTCTCAATATAAGGATAGTGGCCGAGCCCCTCATATTTACGAATGGTTGTCGGTGCGCCAGTCATCCAATGCTCGATGACGTCCGCTTCGAGATGCATCACCGTCGGGTTGGACTTGCCCCAAAGAATGAGCGTCGGCGCCGTAATGCCGGCGAAAATTGCCTTTGGATCGCCGGTTTTGAAATTATATGCAGCAGGATCAGCATTCTCTGCCCTGCGATTCACATCGTACGCCAGGGTCACGAGCCACTCTGGTGGCTTGTTTGGAGCGATAAAATTACGCTTCAGGAGATTAGCCCAGAATGCGGGTGGCTTGATCTTCATTTTCGACCATTTCCGCTCTTCCGCGCGGTCACGGTTGGGGTCGCTTTGCGCGGTGCGTGGCAAGCCCGCTGAATTGATCAGAACCAGTCGGCTGACACGATCAGGAAAATAGGAAGCATAGCGAGAACCCGCAATCGCACCGCTGGAAGTGGCAATGACATTCACCTTGTCGAGCTTCAGTTTTTCCAGCAGCTTGGCAACCACCTCTGCATTGCGATTAAAAAAATCGACCTTGCCACCGTTGAGGCTTTTTCCGTCAATCCCGCTAAGCCCGAGACTGGGAAAATCTGGCCGGATCACCCGATAATTGGCCTTTACCAGCGCTTGGGCGACTCCATCCCATGCTCTGAAATTCAGGAATGAAGCGTGGAGCAGCAAGACTGGCTCGCCCTGCCCTTCATCGGCATAATGCAACGGAACCCCGTCGACATCCATATATCGCGACGCGCTGGTCTCATATTTGGCACGAAGATCGATCAAGCTGAGCGACTTGGGTTCCGAACGCGGCTTGGCATTTGCGGAGGCAGAGCCAAGTGCTATTGCCGTGAAAGCCAGCAACCAGAAAGCCCGTGCAACAGACCGAAGATTGAAATCAATTGATGGCTTGGAAGTCAAATCTATCATATGTCGCTCCTGGGTGATCACGAAAAGCCTCAAGGTTGCCATTGTAAAATGAGCTTGGAAGAGAGCTTCCATTCATCTGAACTGTCATCCGGCTTGACCTCCCTGATCATCGTCAGTTCATTGCCGTTTCGTATATGGGTATAACGCGATGCAGAAGTTTCCTTGCCAGCTTCATGCGCCTTCCCTGCGGATTCACGAACGGCCGTCCAATGCTCGGCATCGTCATAGTCCAGGCGTGCGGCGTTGAAGAAAAAGGCTTTTTCCATTCCCCCGTAGAAATAGGCCATCTGCATCTCGTTTACCTGTTTGGTGGGAAAAATAACCTTGAGTGTGGAAAAACTCTCGCCGTCCTCCGGTAGAAAAACATTTGTTTCCATTAGAACGTCTTTATCAGGAAGGCATAGAAAACCGGCATCAAAACCCGATGTACGGAAAACGCCAATCTCGTTATATTGTTCGAATTTACCGGACCAGTTTCCCGTCAATGTGCACATTGCTTCGAGATAATCGGGAGCCGTTGTGCCCGAATCGGCCGCAAGAACCGGCGTGACATTCAGCGCAAGACCAAGGGACAATATTGCTTTGAGAAGATTCATATTTCGCTCCGATGCTGACAGGACAGCTCGGAATGCTCGTAAAATAGATCTCGGCCTGATGTAATAATTGCTCGGTCTCCGGCTATATTCATCCGATCGCTCCCTGCGTTCGCAAAGCCGTCACCTCTGTTTCACCAAAACCAAGATAGTCTTGCAGGACAGTGTCGGTATGCGCCCCTAATGACGGCGGCGGTTCGATGGATTGGCCCGGGAAAGGAACGGGCTGTCCGACAGTGCGGAGACCTTCACCATGATCGATAACCAGCGAGCGGCTTTGAGTTTGCGCTGATTGCAATGCTTCACCCACGGAACGAATGGGGCTATGCGGGATGCCCGCACCATCGAAAATATCTTCCCACTCTTCGGTCGTACGGCCTTTGAGAATGGGGATAATCTCGGCAAGCAGATTTTCGCGATCTTCAACCCGGCCCCTGTTGGTCTTCCAGCCTTCTAAGTCGCCAAGGTCAGCGCGTCCGATACACTGGCAAAACATCTGGAACTGCCTATCATTGCCGACTGCCACCACGATATGCCCGTTTGCCGTGTCAAAAACCTGATATGGCACGATACTGGGATGCGCGTTGCCGAGCCGCTGAGGGGAACTGCCGGTTGCGAGAAAATTCATTGCCTGGTTGGCGAGCGCTGCCAGCTGACAGTCATGCAACGCGACATCCAGATGAGAACCGAGGCCCGTCGCCTCAGCCTTGCGTAGCGCCGCCAGAATCGCAGTCGCCGCATAGAGGCCGGTAAAAAGATCGGACACAGCAACCCCGACCTTCATCGGTTCATCCCCAGGACTGCCTGCCGGCTGACCCGTGATGGACATCAAGCCGGTCATGGCCTGTACAAGATAGTCATAGCCGGGGCGGTGGCTATTCGGGCCGTTCTGGCCAAATCCGGTAATCGAGCAATAGACCACTTTCGGATGATCCGCGGATACCGTCGCGTAATCAAGTCCATATTTCGCCAGCCCGCCGACCTTGTAATTCTCGACCACAATATCGCACTGGCTGACCAGCTTCCGGATCAGGTTCGCTCCTTCGGGAGACGCAATATTGATGGCGACGGACTTTTTATTCCGGTTTGCCGTGTGAAAATATGCGGCCTCTCCATTGGCCGCATATGGTGGTCCCCAAGAGCGAGTATCGTCGCCCGATCCCGGTCGCTCTACCTTGATTACGTCAGCACCATAATCGGCGAGCAGTT
>CAJQNR010000078.1 GCA_905479715.1 uncultured Sphingorhabdus sp. | reverse complement strand
ATTAAGATAATTGGGGCTTAGAAACTCCTGGGGTTCATATATCCGGTATACATGCTCAAAACTGCCAAATCCACTTCCCCACGGGAAATAGTCGCTTATCATTCTGGTGAGAATTGGCACAAGCTGGCCGCGTAATTCCTCGACATCGGGGCGGCCGAAAAGCCGGTCAAATGCCAACGACCGGGACAGATAGACAGAGAGCCCCGCCAAAATGACGACCAGCGCGATGCTGGAATATAAAATGATTTGTCGCGAGTTGAACTGCTTTTTGCCGCGATGCCTTTTTGAGGAAGACTGGCTTTTTGCGGCTGGCTGGCTCTCTACCGTATATCGCCCCAGATAAACCAACAGGATGGCAGCGCCGAGAGCTGGAGCCATGAGAAGCAAGCCGGCGCGCGATCCCGTTACGAAAACCAGTGGAACGAGAACAAAAATGGCTGAAATCCCTGCATAAAATTTTAATGATGCCAGTTTTGTTGCCACGGCATGGGATGCAGCATACCAGCCCAGCATGACAATGGCTGCGGCCAGTAGCACCGCCTGATGATTGCGATTGGCAAACAGGCCGACCGCCGCGCCATTATTGGTAATATTATATATATAAAGAGGCCCGCGCGCTGATCCGGTAAGCTGAGACGCCGCCCATAAAGCGCTGACACAGGCCAGAATGATCATCACTGCCACAGCCTGTTTCCGGCGTGGCCCATCGAGATTGAGATAAAGCATCATTGCCGTTATCGGTATGGCGAGCGAAAACAGGCTGTTCAACGTGCGCGACGGGGATAGTGTCAATGGCCGCCAAGGCTGATTCATGCCAGCGAGATCAGCAATATCAACGAATATTTGACGGCCGGGAAGTGCAGTCCAGATTGACGGCGGCAAGGGGATGAGTTGCAGCACCATCAATGAGGCGAGCGAAAGCGCGATGGCAAGAGGGAATGTCCTCCCTCTCCACATTTCGCGGTCGATGCGAGTCAATGCATAGGCGCCAAATAATACCGCCAGGGGGCGCAAAAAGACCAGCGACTGCACATCATCTCGCGAACTGCCGCCAGTGAAAAATACGATGGTCATGAATGCAGCAAAAACATACAGCTGGATATCATTCCCGCCGAGTCGCTTTTGTAACTTGCCGAGCTTTTTTGTTAAACTTCCGGACATTAAAAGACTTCCATTAGCAAAAAAGCCATTAGCAAAAACGTTCCTTCGCATTCACCGCAGCGGCACATGTTCCCTCTCGGTAGCCACCATATTTATGCTTGGCAACGAAGTTCTGGGGATAGTCTGTTTGACATTTCAGGTAAAGTGCCGACCGGGAAGCGGCCATAGGCGAGGGAGTGCAGAATAAAATATAAACGCAGCGCTCCTATCACCGATTCAATCCGGAAAGGAAACCTTAGGTGCCGAGAATACCGTCCGCGAGGTCCGGACACGCCGAGCGCACTTTATCACCGATCCGCTCATTCAATCGACTGTCATAAGCGGCTTGATCTTCACCTACATCCTTCAGAAAAGAGCCTAGGGTACTGCGATTAACCCGCAAAGCCGTGAACAGGCCGCGGCATCCTGCCATTCCCACATCAGCTTCAGACAGTTTTGCATTAACGAAGCGTCCTGTCGCCCCGACATAACAGGCATCCATTGCTTTTATAACATCGGCGCGATCCTGACCCTCAATGTTTTGATATTTTATCAAGCCCATCGCCATGCCGAAAAAACGCGCGCAATTATTTGTGGGGCTGATGCCTTCGCCAGCCTCTTTCCATGCTGCGTCAAAATACTCGCTATAGGTATCCGAAATACCGGAACTGCTACATCGCCGCCGCCGATGTAGCCACCGTGCCAGTGGCTTCCGCTCCGTCCGCGTCCCCCACCGGAACATGCGGAGACCGCCAAGCCGCGAAGAACCATTCCTGAAATTATGCGGATGACATGCCCCTTTCATGCAAGAGTAATGATCGGTAGGAAACGGTCAGGAACCTGAGCCGTTTCCAATATCGCATGATTGTCGCGCGCACGTTTACTGGTTGGCTTTCTGGCCATTATTAATCTCCAAATATGGGAGTTTTGGGAAAGGTTGTAAGTTAGTTTCTAGCGGTAGCGACCCCTGCCGTCGATTTGGTAAAGGCGACGTGTGAACTCGATTTTCATGGCAGAACTGCCTATCAATCTTTGTGTCGCCGGATCTTTCTTTTAGATTTTCCCTCGCTACCGCCGTTTTTTGCACCTGCCAAAAACGCCTCTATCCAAACACCTCATCTTGAAGAAAGAATTTGAGCGGTTCGCTCTCGACGTCTCCGATCGCACCCGATTGGATTGAATCCTCAACACGGGAAGCAGCTTGCAGCGTTTCTGGGGAGCCGATCTCAGTTCTATGTCCATTTTTCCGCAGCAGTTTTTTTCCGCGCTGTAAAACGAAATGGCATTGTTGATCAGTTTCGTCTTCACCCCCCCCACCGTCCCGGTAAGCTATCCTCATTTTCAAAGATAATCCCGCAGCGGGAGTGAAGCCGGATTCGGTTGCCATCGTTAAACCCAACGACAATCAAACCGGTGGGCGTGAACGGATCGTGGCTACGAAAGCAAATGTGACTATCCTTTGCTTAAGCCGCTGTGCTGTCTCGATCGCTCCGCGGTTTTCAACCTTTCGCAATACGGCCAGCAATTACGGCTCATCAATTTCTGTGAGCGGCATCGGACCCAGCAGAGGAAATATATCTCGTTCGAGACTTGTTATGACATCTTTGGCGTGGATTGGCTTCCAACGCGGCTGCCGGAGATCATACCATTCACGAGCCAGCGCTTCGAAGCTTTTGGAGCCGGTCGTATCGCCGACTAGTTGCGAACGAATAAACGAATGTCGCGGATCACGACCTGCGCGCAGCAATTTACGCGCTTCGTTGCGTCTTTCTCGGGCGTCGGCCAAGGATATATCGGGATAGGTTCCTAGGATAAGCAACTGCTCCTTGTTCCCGAATCGGAACTTGAACCGCCACGTCTTGCACCCTTATTTGAAATATGAAGGAACAGGCCGCATCCATCGCTTATTTTATACGGTTTTTCCTTGGGAACCGCGCCACTTACGGCTTTGTCCGCCAGTATTTTTACCCCCTTTTTGGTAGACCCGTACCCCCAATATGCCCCCACTTTGCTCTGGATGAGCCTGGATTGGGCTGGACGGAATCCATAAGAAATCGCTCAAAAGCCTAGACTTTCAAGCGGTTCTGGACGGTAGAGGATTTAATTGAAAAAGCCAGTGGAGGACACGGAGGGATTCGAACCCTCGAAGGACCGTGAGGCCCTTGCCTCCTTAGCAGGGAGGTGGTTTCAGCCGCTCACCCACGTGTCCACGCAGTTGGCTAGAATGGGCGCTATAACCATCCATCGCGTCGGCTGCAACGGGTAAAGTGGGCCTCATAAAAACATCCGTCAAAAAGTCGAAACCGGATCAATTTTGGCGAAGAGACTCAAACCGCCGCATAATCGACTCATTTCGTCGTCCGTTCATTGCGTGGTCAGGTCCAACGGTCGAGAGCCTTCCTTGGCTGGTAATGGGAAGGAGTTTACCCATGTTACCGTTGTGCGTGAAAAAATCTTTGGGACTATTTGCTGTAATGGCCATGGCCATTACACCGGTAATGTCGCCTGCTTTTGCCCAGGTCGAGACGGTCGATCCCAATGACATGATCGATGCCGATCTGGCAGCGCCCGACTATGATGGAAATTTTGAATCCGATGCCTCGCGCCCGACGATGGTCGAGGATGCGCCAATGGACAGCACTATCGACGCCGATATTGTGGCTCCCTATGGAACAGAGACCCCGCCAGCCGGCAGTACCGCCGCCGATATGGTCGATGACAGCGCCACCTATCAGGACGACGACCTGATCGGAGCGGCGGAAGGCGTATTCGGCAAGGGCGCCAAGGGTCTCGCCGAAGTGATCGAGGATATCCTCAAGAAACAGGGGCGTCCCAACGCCTATATCGCGGGCCGCGAAGCCAGCGGCGCCTTCATCGTCGGATTGCGCTATGGTTCGGGCAAGCTGTACCACAAGATTGAGGGCGAACGTCCGGTTTACTGGACCGGGCCGTCGATCGGTTTCGATGTCGGCGGCAACGCGGCAAATACCTTCGTACTGGTCTACAATCTCTATGATACCGAAGAATTATACCAGCGCTTCCCGGCTGGCGAAGGTGCGGCCTATTTCATCGGCGGTTTCCACGTCAGCTATTTGCGCAGCGGCGACAAGGTTCTGATCCCTGTGCGGCTCGGAGCCGGCCTGCGCCTCGGTGCCAATGTCGGCTATATGAAATTCAGCAAGAAGCAGAAATGGCTGCCATTCTGATCAACTGATTTACCAGCTACCGGTCGGCCGTCTTCGGGTCAGGCTGTCGACCGGACCATTTCCATCCGCGCCAGATAACGCGCCAATATATCAATTTCGAGATTGACCGGTCGACCGGGTTCCAGTTCCCCGAGTGTGGTCACCTGTGCGGTATGGGGGATGATATTGAGGGTGAACAAAGCACCCGCTTCGTCGTCCGCAACCGCATTCACGGTCAGCGAGACGCCATCGACGGTAATCGAGCCCTTGGCGGCAACGAAAGGCGCCAGGTCTTTTGACACCCGGACGATAACCTCTCTCGAATCACCGGCAGGCTTGCTCGAAACCACCTCGCCGACGCCATCAACATGGCCGGTTACAATATGGCCACCCAGTTCATCGCCGACTTTCAGGGCACGCTCGAGATTGAGCCGGCGTCCGGCGGCAAATAGTCCCTGCGCGGTGCAGGAGAGGGTCTCGCTGGATATGTCGACCGCAAACCAGTCGGGGCCCTTGTCCACCACCGTAAGGCAGACGCCCGAGCAGGCAATCGACGCGCCCATCTCGACGCCGTCCATGTCATAGCCGCACTGGATTTGCACACGCAGGTCGCCGCGCTGGTCGAGCGACGAAATAGTCCCGATATCTGAAACAATGCCTGTGAACATGGGCGATCCTATTTGTTGTGAACGGAACGAAACCTAGGCGGCGCGATCATATATCTCAAGCATATCCTGCCCGAGATCGCGCTGCTCAACACGCCGCCACTGGTCGTGCGCGTCGCCAAGCTTTTCCAGCCCGATATCGGCAATGCCGGGCAGGCCGCCACCGATGAGGATCGGTGCGCGATAGAGCAAAAGCCGGTCAACCAGTCCCGCCTGCAGGAAGGATGTTGCGGTTTTTGCGCCGCCTTCGACCATCAGCCAGTTGATATCCGCCAGATCGGCAATCGCCGCCGGTTCGGCGATTTGCAGCCAATGGCCGGGCCTTTCCGGATCATTGCCAAGCACCACCGGTTGCGGGGAACGGTCAGTCAGTCCGTCGATTCGGACATCAAGCCCCGGCCGATCTGTCCGCGCCGTGCCCGCACCCACCAATATCGCATCGCTGCGCGCCCGTTCGAGATGGGCATGTGCCCGCGCCCGGTCACCGGTGATCCACTGGCTTGCGCCGTCTGCCATGGCAATACAGCCATCCAGCGACATCGCCAGCTTGAGCGTGACAAAGGGACGCGCTTTTTCAACCCGGCACAGGAAACCGGCCATCGCACGGCGGGCTTCATGCTCGCGGATGCCGACCGATACCGACAGACCGGCATCACCAAGTCGGTCAATTCCGCGACGCCGGGTGCGTTCATCCGCATCGAGCGTCGCGACAATCACCCGTCGGGGCTTTGCGTCGATGATTATATTGCTGCAGGTCGGACCACGGCTGCTTTCATGGGCACAAGGCTCCATGGTGACGTATATGTCCGCGCCTTTGGCCGATGCGCCGGCCTGGGCCAGCGCCATTTCCTCGGCATGCGGTCTTCCCCCTGGCTGGGTCCAGCCGCGGCCTACGATAACGCCTTGTTTGACAATGATACAGCCGACATTGGGATTCGCACCGGTCCGGCCACGCCCTCGCTCCGATAAAGCCAGTGCCGCTGCCATATATTGTGCATCGCCGAGACGATCTAGCATTCTAGACCGGCGGGGCGTTCTACCTCCACCTCGCCGCGGGCCAGGCGGGCCGCGACGGCTTCACGCTCGATTTCGTCGACATCCATGCCGGACATTCGTCCGAGTGATTTCACCGCTTCGCGGCGCTTCACTTCAAGCTTGTCCTTCAGACACTGGACCTGCCAGCGGTCCTGCATGATTTCCTCATCGGTCCGGTCGGTCGTCCAGTTTTCGACATAAATGACCTCCTGCGGTACATAAGTGTACGTATTTACCTTCGGATCGAGCCAAAAAAGGAACAAAATGAACGTCGTGCAGGCAATCGACAAAACTGCCGGAAGCCAGCGCTCGCCCGGTTCGCTCTGGCGCACAAAGGCAATCAAATCGCCAAAGCCGCCGGTCAAGGATGCATCTTTTAACAGGCCCATTGGCTCCAAATAGTGCGGGCGCGCCCGGATGACCAGCCCTTCCCGCAAATTTGACGCGGGAAAATTCGGACCGGACATCCGGCGCAGCGCTCAGTCGTTGATTTCAAAGCGAACTTTCAGCGTCATCCAGCTTTCGATCGGCTTTCCATCCTTAGTCGCGGCGGTGAAACGCCATCGGGTCAACGCCTGTTTGCGCGTCGCGGTCCAGAAATCCTCATGCGGCGATTCGATCAATTGGATGTCCTTGACCCGGCCGTCGGTGCCGACCAGCACCCGGACGCTGACCTCGCCCTCCTGTTCCCGGCGCAATTGCCCTGCCGGGTAGCTCGGCTGGAAATTCTCCGCATAACGGGGGTTTAGCCGCGCGCCGACGATAACGGGATCGGGCGCAATCTTTATCGGATCGACGCGAAAATCATTACCGAGCCCACCCGATCCGGCGCTGATTTCTACATTTCCATAATTGTTGACCGGAACAATCGGATCAGGAAGTTCAATATTGGTCGGCCGTTCCGGCAGCGTTTGCCTTGTTGGTGGCGCGATCGCGACCTCGGGTTTCTTCTCTTCGATCACCGGTTCGGGCGGCGGCTGAACCTTCACCGGAAAGGCAATGATCGTCCCCTCGAACTTCCCGGGTGCCACTATTTCGGGCATCGCCATCGCGCCGGCAATGATCAGCGCGTGAACGGCAACCGCCATTGCCACGCCTTTCGAACGGGGCGTCCTGTTCTCGTAAACGGAAACATAGCTCATGGTCCTATCCTCTCATCCATCCTCAAAAATGGCGGGGCGGCCGGTGCCTGTTTGACTATCTGGCCTTATCGCCAAATGTAATGATATACTATAACATCGAATATTGCAAATACATGGTTCCTGCGCTTGAGAAATTCGTTTTAATAGAGATAGTTAGGCGGAAGCCTTGGCCAATCTGGCGAGTGCCGATTCCCGGCCGATCAGCGGCAGCAAGGCGTTCATATCCGGACCGTGATCGAGCCCGGTCAACGCCTGACGCAACGGCATGAACAACGGCTTGCCCTTTCGTCCCGTCGCTTCCTTGAGCGCTCCGGTCAGGTCTTTCCACAGCTCGGAAGATGATTCCAAATCTTCCATTTTGCGATGAGCGACAGCCAGAAATTCCCGGTCTTCCGCCGTGAATTCGGGCAGGGAAACCGGTCCCGTCACCACCTGCCACCATTGGTCGACATCGCCCATATCGTGCAGATTCGGGCGGATGATCGCCCATGCCTCGGGCGTCATCGCATCGGGCAGACTGTCTTTCACTTCCTCATAGTCGAGCAGATGGACAATCTTCTGGTTGAGCTGGGCCAGTTCTTCATCGTCAAAGCGCGCCGGTGCGCGGCCAAAGCGGGCAAAGTCGAAAGTCGCTATCAGCTGCTCCACATCGGCAATCGGCTCGACCGGATCGCTGGTCCCGATGCGGGCGAGCAAGGCGACGATCGCCTGGGGCTCGATATTCTTCTCGCGAAAGCTGCTGACCCCCAGCGAACCCAGCCGCTTGGAAAGCTTGCCTTCGGTCCCGACGAGCAGCGCCTCATGGGCAAATTCCGGCGGTTTTTCGCCCAGCGCCTCAAACATCTGAATCTGCACCGCGGTATTGGCAACATGATCCTCGCCGCGCACAACATGGGTAATTCCCATCTCGATATCATCGATTGCCGAAGGCAGCATATAGAGCCAGCTGCCGTCTTCGCGCATGATGACGGGATCAGAAAGCAAAGCCGGATCGAAATTCTGGTCGCCACGGATCAGGTCGGTCCATGTGATCGCTGTGCCGTGATCGAGCTTGAAGCGCCAGTGCGGCTTGCGCCCTTCCACCTCATAGGCTGAAATCTGCTCAGCCGTCAGATCAAGCGCCGCGCGATCATAGATTGGCGGCTTGCCCCGGCCGAGCTGAATCTTGCGCTTCAGGTCGAGTTCCTGCGCAGTCTCATAGGCGGGATAGACCCGGCCATCGGCCTTCAGCTTCGCCAGATGCTCTTCATAGCGATCAAAACGCGCGGACTGTCTTTGCTCTTCGTCCGCATCCAGCCCCAGCCACGCCAGATCGGCCCGGATTGCATCGATATATTCTTCCTTCGACCGCTCCGCATCGGTATCATCGAGCCGCAACAGAAATGTGCCACCCTCTTTTTTCGCGAACATCCAGTTGTGGAGAGCGGTCCGGATATTGCCGACATGAAGATTGCCCGTCGGAGACGGGGCGAAGCGGGTTTTTATGGTCATACGGTCCTGAATGCGTTGGTTATCGGATAGCGCCGGTCGCGGCCGAAATTTCTGGTGCCGAGCTTGACGCCCGGCGGGGCCTGTCGGCGCTTATATTCGGCGATATAGAGTAGCCGTTCGATGCGCACCACCGTTTCCCGGTCAAATCCCCGTCCGACCAGATCATTGACCGACAATTCTTCCTCGATCAGCCCGTGCAGCAGCGGATCGAGAATCTCGTAATCCGGCAGGCTGTCACTGTCTTTCTGGTCCTCGCGTAATTCGGCGCTTGGCGGTTTGGTGATCACCGTTTCCGGCATCACCGGACCGACGGGGCCCAGGCCCAGACTTGGCTTGTTGCGGTTCCGCCAGGAGGACAGCTTGAAAACGGTCAGCTTATAGGCATCTTTCAAGACCGAATACCCGCCCGCCATATCGCCATAAATAGTGGCATAACCCACGCTCATCTCGCTCTTGTTGCCGGTGGTCAGCAGCATATGACCGAACTTGTTCGACAGCGCCATCAGCGTGACCCCGCGAATCCGCGACTGGATATTTTCTTCGGTGATATCGTCATTGCTGTCGGCGAAGCTGTCCTCGAGCATCGCATCAAAGCCTTCTATAGCGGGATTGATCGGGATCGTGTCCAGCCGGGTACCCAGCATCTTGGCACAGCCCTCGGCGTCATCGAGACTTTCCTGCGACGTGAACCGTGAGGGCATCATCACATTCCACACCCGGTCCGCACCCAGCGCATCTACCGCCACCGCTGCGGACAAAGCGCTATCGATACCGCCTGACAAGCCCAGTATCACGCCAGGAAAGCGGTTGCGGTTCACATAATCGCGCAAGCCCACGATCATTGCATTGTAGATATCCGCCGGATGGTCATCGAGCTGATGGATTTCGCCCGGCGCACAAGTCCATTGACCTGCTTCCAGCGTCCAGTGCGTATCGACTATGGTCTCGTCCCAGTCGGGCAACTGATGCATCAAGCTGGCATCGCCATTGAGCACAAAGCTGGCGCCGTCGAAGACAATCTCGTCCTGCCCGCCAACCCGGTTGAGAAACAGCAGCGGCAGTCCTGTTTCCCTGACCCGCTGCGTCGCCACCTGCCCGAGACGCTTGTCATCCTTCTCGATCTCATATGGGCTGCCGTGCACCGAAATGAACAGTTCTGCCCCTTGCGATTTCAGATGTTCGCAGACGGTCGGGAACCAGACATCCTCGCAGATCGGCAGACCGATCTTGCAGCCCTTGAAATCAATCGGCTCCGGCAAGGGCCCGGCGGTGAAGAGCCGCTTTTCGTCGAACGTGCCATAATTGGGCAATTCAACCTTGTAGCGAATATCCCGGACATGGCCACCTGCCAGCAGCGCGATGCCATTGTAAAGCTTGCCATCCTCGCGAAACACCGAACCGACCAGCATTGCCGGCCCGGGTCCTGCGGTCGCCGCCGCCAGCCGGTTGAGCTCCGCCTCGGCCCGCTCCCAGACCGACGGCTTGAGCACCAGGTCCTCCGGCGGATAGCCAATCAATTGCAACTCCGGGAATACGATCAGGTCGCTTTCCGGTCGCGCATCATGCGCCGCGATCATCGCATCGGCATTGCCGCGCAAATCGCCAACGCTCTGGGTCAGTTGCGCCATGGAGATGATAAGCTTATCCGTCATCGCGCCCTGATAGAAAGGGCTACAGTGCGGAGCAATCGAAATTAACGGAAATACGGACTTTTGATTCCCCCGCCATCTGTCTAACAGGGTCACGAAATTGTCATAAGGTGCCGCTGGCGATTCTGGCGGACCGCTGGATCAGGGAAGTCTACTATGAAACTCATGTCGGGCAACAGTAATTTGCCACTTGCTACCGAAATTGCCGAATATCTCGATATTCCGCTCACCGATGCAAGTGTGAAGCGTTTTGCCGATGACGAAATTTTCATAGAAATCCACGAAAATGTCCGCGGTGAGGACGTGTTTGTCGTCCAGTCAACCAGCCACCCGGCCAATGACAATCTGATGGAATTGCTGATCAGCATCGACGCATTGCGTCGCGCTTCGGCCAAACGCATAACCGCGGTCATACCCTATTTTGGCTACGCCCGGCAGGACCGGAAGCCAGGACCACGTACGCCGATTTCCGCGAAGCTGGTCGCCAATCTGATTACCGAAGCCGGCGCCGACCGGGTACTGACGGTCGATTTGCATGCCGGTCAGATTCAGGGCTTTTTCGATATTCCGACCGACAATCTCTATGGCGCGCCGGTGATCAGCGAAGATATCATAAAGCGTCATAGCGACAAGAATATCATGGTCGTTTCTCCCGACGTCGGCGGCGTGGTCCGCGCACGGGCTCTGGCAAAACGGCTCGACAACGCACCACTCGCGATCGTCGACAAACGCCGCGAACAGGCCGGAGTTTCCGAAGTCATGAACATCATCGGTGATGTCGAAGGACGTTTCTGCGTCATGATCGACGACATCGCCGATAGCGCCGGCACACTCTGCAACGCCGCTGATGCGCTGATCGCGGCAGGCGCAACCGATGTCGCAGCCTATATCACCCACGGCGTTCTTTCCGGCAAGGCAGTCGAACGGGTCAATGCCTCGTCGCTGCGCAAGCTGATCATCACCGACACTATCCGGGCTCCACAATCGGCACTCGATTCCGATAGAATCCGCATTTTACCTATTGCCCCCTTGCTCGGAGAAGCGATCCGGCGGATCGCGGATGAAAGCTCGGTGAGCAGCCTGTGGGACTAGGCGCAACAGCATTTTAATATTGGGGGCAGGGAGATGCCAAGTTTTGAACTTCTGTTGAAATATCGCATTCATATCGCGATACTGGCGATAATGATCTCGCTGTTGGCGTGGATTACCGAATGGGCGGACTGGGTCTATGTCTGCCCTTACTGCCGCGCACAAAGAACGGTGATCGGACTGTTGGGCCTCCTCCTGCTCGCCAACCCCCGACACTGGTTGAACCGATGGATAGCATCGACCCTTGCCGTGCTGGGGCTGGTCGTCGCCGGGATGCAACATTTCAACGGCTGGAAAAAGATCATGTCCGGTGAATTTTCCTGGGGTGAATATTGGTATGCCAATGCCTGGGTGCTATCCGGCTGCGCCTTGTTCATCATCACCGGTCTGATATTATATATTTGGGCCTGGCGACCAGTCGCAGAGGTTACTCACGACCAATGACACCAAAAGATGTCGCCATCCGTCCAGCCAGCGAAGTCTCCGCAACAAGCCTGATCGACTGATATTCTATTGGAGAAGCCGTCGCAATCAATACTCATACTGGGAGCATATGGCTTCATTGGTAGCGCCATTGCCAATGCGCTTTCCGTCGCGGGCCATCGCATCACCGGTTTCGGGCGTGACACGTCTTATGGTCGCTCAATTCTACCCGAGGTCACCTGGCACGCGGGAGATCTCGGTCAATATTGTACACCGGAAAGCTGGTCGACAATTATCCGGAATATCGATGTCGTGATCAACGCGAGCGGTGTGTTGCAATCCAGTCCGGGCAACAACGTGACGGTCACGCAAGCGGACGCGATCATCGCACTGGCAAAAGCCTGCGAGATGTCCGGAATCGTACAATTCATACAGATTTCTGCGTGCGGCGCTTCTGATCAGGCTGAAGATGATTTCATGCGAAGCAAGGCGCACGCTGACCGATATTTGCTGGCATCATCAATGACCACAACCGTCTTGCGCCCCGGGCTGGTGATCGGACGGAACAGCTATGGTGGAACCGAACTGATCCGGATGGTCGCGGCCCTGCCCGGTATCGCAATAGGATTTCCGGAATTTGGCAAGGTTCAGTCGATTGCGCTGTCGGACGTGGTCGAAGCCGTGTTGCTCGCCATCGCTGCGCCGGGGAAATTTGCCGGCTCCTATGAGCTGGTGGAAGCGGAATCCCGTTCGCTTGACCAGATTGTAGCTCTCCATCGCCAATGGCTGGGTATCGCTCCAGCCCGACGACATATCCTTGCGCCCATGTGGCTTGTAAAACTGGCCGCAGCCATTTCGGACGGGCTCGGCTGGATGGGCTGGCGCTCTCCGTTGCGGAGCAATGCGATCCATTCACTGGCTGGCGGGGTCGTAGGCGATGTCCGGCAGACGCGCGAGATATTGGGCCGCCCCGCCATGGCTCTCGACCAGTACTTGAGCAGCATTCCTGCCGGGAAACAGGATCGTATCCATGCCCTGTTGATGCTGCTCTTGCCGCTATCTCTGTCGGTGCTTGTCCTGCTGTGGCTGGGTTCCGGGATATTGGGCCTGATCAAGGTCGAGGAAGCCGCATCATTGCTCGCAGGCTCAAGTCTCTCGCATCAAACCGCTGAGTTGCTGGTCCTCGGAGGCGCATTGGGCGATCTGGCACTTGGCTTTGGCTTGCTGTTTCGCAAATGCGTTCGTCTCACGCTCGTCGGCACCATCCTATTGTCTGCCGCCTATCTGATCGGCGGAACATTATTCACTCCCGAACTCTGGCTTGATCCGCTGGCGCCGCTGATCAAGGCTTTGGCCGCGATGGGCCTTTCACTCACCTGCCTGATTGCATTGGACAAGAGATGAGTACCACTATTCTCTTCGCCCAATGGCTGCATATCATCGGCGCAACGGTTCTGATCGGGACCGGCGCGGGTATCGCGTTTTTCATGCTGATGGCTCATCGCACCGGCGACGCAAAGCTTGTCGCTCATGTTGCCGAGACGGTTGTAATCGCTGATTTCCTGTTCACTGCGCTGGCAGTGGTTGTCCAACCGGTTACTGGATTTTGGCTCACCTATTTGATCGGATGGCCAATCCTGACCCCGTGGATAGTCTGGTCGCTGCTGCTTTACATGATCATCGGCCTGTGCTGGCTCCCCGTCGTCTGGATACAGATTCGCTTGCGAAATCTCGCACGGACTGCCGCACGGGAGGGAACAGCGTTGCCAGCACAATATTACCGGCTTTACAGCATATGGTTTGCTCTGGGCATACCAGCCTTTTCCGCGATCCTGGTCATTGTCTGGTTGATGCTCGCCAAAAGCATTTTTTGAGATTAAGGAAACAGACAATGACTCCAAAAGATATCGATCTCGCACAGCAACTTGCCGAAGCCGCCGGCGATGCCATCCGTCCGTTCTTCCGGGCAAAATTTGATCAGGAAACCAAGGAAGATTCCTCACCGGTAACCGAAGCGGACCGCGCAGCGGAAGCTGCCATGCGGGCAATCATTGAACGCGAACGACCCGATGACGGTATTATAGGTGAAGAATATGGCACTCACAACGAAGGCGCGTCGCGGCAATGGGTGCTCGATCCGATCGACGGTACCACCAGCTTCATCGCCGGTCGCCCGATATTTGGTACGTTGATCGCCTTGATGCAAGACGGCTTTCCCTTGATCGGGATTATTGACCAGCCGATTTCACGGGAACGCTGGGTCGGGGTTATCGGTCGCCCGACAATATTCAACGGCCAGCCTGCAAAGTCTGCCCAGTGCCGGGAACTGAAAGACGCGGTTCTCGCTACCACTTCACCGCATCTGTTCGACGAACATGACGCCGAGCATTTCATGGGCTTGGCCAGCAAGGTCGCTCCACGCAAGATCATCTACGGCGGCGATTGCTATAATTATGGCTTGGTCGCCAGCGGCCATGTCGATGTGGTCTGCGAAGCCGGCCTGAAACTCCATGATTTCGCTGCCCTCGCACCGATTGTCGATGGCGCCGGCGGGATGATGTGCGACTGGAACGGCGAACCGCTGCACGCGGAATCAGACGGTCATGTGCTGGCGATTGGTGATCACGCGCGGATCGATGATGTGCTGGAGGCTATTGCTTGCCATCATCATTGAATAGCGCGCCCGTCTCCATTCGCTTTTTCATTCCAGATGATAAGCTCAAACCTTATATCAGCACTTTCTATCTTACCGAAGTCAGCCCGGAAAAGGGACAACGCCTCGGCGACTGGCTGCACCCGGAATGGGCCAATTTACGATTCACTTCAGGCGAAATGCCAATCGCTGCGCTTGGTGACGCCGAACCACAAGCCGTACCCCGCTTTAGCGTCATCGGTCCTACCAGCAAGGCCACATGGTTTGAATCCGGAGCAATGCGGTCCTGGGGTATTGGCCTTTTGCCTTCCGGCTGGTCCAGATTTATCGGAATGTCTGCAGAGCTTTATGCTGACAGACCGCTGGACGGCAGCACCGATCCGGCGACAGCTCCCATGGCGGCATTGCATGATATTATTTTCGATGGAAAATCAATGGGACCTGTCAGGGAAGTCTCGCGAATCAGCGCTTTCTTGACAGAAGCCCTCGACAGGACCCCGCCCGACAACCCGCTGATTGCCGCAGCGCATGCGATATTGATCGATCCCGAGCTGAGGACGGTACAGGAAATGGCAGAGCGGCTGACAATAACCGGGCGGACTCTCGACCGCCTGTGCCGCAAGGCATTTGGCTTTCCACCGAAGCTGCTGCTCCAGCGGCAGCGTTTTCTGCGATCGCTCGCCGAGAATATGCTCAACCCCGACCAGAACTGGGTGTCATCCCTTGACGGGCAATATTATGATCAGGCCCATTTCGGGCGCGATTTCCAACGGTTCATGGGCATGAGCGCTACAGAGTATAAAGCCCTGCCCCACCCTTTCCTGAATGCCGCAGTACATGGCCGGATGGCTGCAGCCGGTGCGGCGATGCAGGTGCTGCACGATCCCGCCGCGGAAAGCGACGGCAGCACATAATTCTTGCAATTCCAGCGAATCTAGCTATTGCCGCCCTTCCGAAGTGACGCTCTGGCCAGTGTTGGGCTGCCACAAGTGTCCGTAACGGTACCATCTAGAGGAGACCAAAATGCCCAAGTTGAAGACCAAAAGTGGCGTAAAGAAACGCTTCAAGATCACCGCAAACGGTAAGGTCAAGCACGGCGTAGCCGGAAAACGTCACCGTTTGATGAGCCATAACAGCAAATATATCCGTCAGCAGCGCGGCACCAAGAAATTATGTGATGCGGATGCCCGGACAGTCAAGAAATGGGCGCCATACGGTCTGGGTTAACCCCGCCGCAGCGACATTCAAACTTACAGGATATATAGAATATGGCACGTGTAAAACGGGGTACGACCACTCGTACAAAACATAAAAGATTATTGGTGCAGGCGAAGGGCTATTATGGCCGTCGCAAAAATACCATCCGCGTCGCGCGGCAGGCTGTCGAAAAAGCCGGCCAATATGCGTATCGTGATCGTAAAGTTAAAAAGCGGGCTTTCCGCGCAATCTGGATCCAGCGTATCAATGCTGCGGTTCGCGCCGAAGGCATGACCTATGGCACGTTCATCCACGGCACCAAGCTGGCCGGCATCGAGCTCGACCGTAAAGTCATGGCTGATCTGGCGATGAATGAACCTGCTATGTTTAGCAGCATCATCAAACAGGCGCAGGATGCTCTAGCGAAAGCTTAAGTGTCTCAATATTTTCAAAGAAGCGCCGGGGAGCAATCTCGCGGCGCTTTTTTATTGGGTTTTTTGCAAGGCTTGCTAGACGGGCAGCGAAAGAAAACAGGACAGAACGATGAGCGACATCGAAGCGATCAGGGACAAATATCTGGAGCAGATTGCCACTGCGGCCGATGGCGACGCACTGGAGGCGATCCGCGTCACCGCGCTTGGCAAGAAAGGCGAGATATCGCTGTTGCTGAAAACGCTCGGCAAGATGACCCCGGAAGAGCGTCAGGAACAAGGCCCCAAGATCAACGGTGCGCGGCAAGCTGTCGCCGATGCGCTGGCGGCGCGCAAGGAAGCGATGGAAAGCGCGGCGCTGGATGCCAAGCTCGCCACAGAAAAACTCGACCTGACTTTGCCTGCACCGGCCGCACCAAAAGGCAGCATCCATCCGGTCAGCCAGGTCATGGACGAACTGGCCGAAATATTCGCCGACCTCGGCTTCTCGGTCGCGACCGGTCCGGAGATTGAGGACGACTGGCATAATTTCACCGCGCTCAATATCCCCGACACCCATCCGGCGCGGGCGATGCACGACACCTTCTATTTCCCGCAAACCGATGATAGCGGGATGCCGAAACTGCTGCGAACTCACACGTCACCGGTACAAATCCGCACGATGATGGACGTCGCCAAGCAGACCGATGGTGCCGGCGAGCCGATTTACATCATCGCTCCCGGCCGCACCTATCGCAGCGACAGCGATGCTACCCACACGCCGATGTTCCATCAGGTCGAAGGCCTGGTGATCGACAAGAATATCCATATGGGCCATCTCAAATGGACGCTGGAGACCTTTGTCCGAGCCTTTTTCGAACGCGACGATATCGAGTTACGGCTGCGCCCGAGCTATTTCCCGTTCACCGAACCCAGCGCCGAAGTCGACGTCGGTTTCTCGGTTGAAAAAGAGCGGCGGATCATCGGCGGCGACCCGCGCGGGGAGAATGGTGGCTGGATGGAGATACTCGGTTCCGGCATGGTCCACCCCAATGTCATCCGCAATTGCGGGCTTGATCCCGATGTCTGGCAGGGTTTTGCCTTCGGCTGCGGCATCGACCGGCTGGCGATGCTGAAATATGGCATGGATGATCTCCGCGCCTTTTTCGACGGTGACCTGCGCTGGGCCGAACATTATGGTTTTGATGCACTCGATGTCCCGACATTGAGCGGAGGAGTCGGCGCATGAAATTCTCTTTAAGCTGGCTCAAGTCGCATCTTGATACCGATGCCAATCTCACCGAAATTACGGACCGGTTGACCGATATCGGACTGGAACTGGAGAGCATAGAAAACCCCGCCGATGCGCTGCGTCCGTTCCGCGTTGCCAGGGTTGTTGCGGCCGGACCGCACCCCAATGCCGACAAGTTGCAGCTGCTGGAAGTTGACGATGGTTCCGCGGAACGTTGGCAGGTGGTCTGTGGCGCACCCAATGCCAGAGCCGGAATGATCGGTGTTTTTGGCCCGCCCGGCACCTATATTCCGGGCAGCGATTTCACCCTGAAACCGGCTAAAATACGGGATGTCGAGAGCTTCGGCATGATGTGCAGCGCGCGCGAGCTCGAACTGGGCGAGGACCATGATGGTATCATCGAGCTGCCGGAAAGCGCTGCCGACGCTGTCGGGCAAAGCTACGCTGATTATGCCCAACTGGATGATCCGGTAATTGATGTAGCGATCACCCCCAATCGTCAGGATTGCATGGGCGTGCGCGGCATTGCGCGCGACCTCGCTGCCAGCGGTCTGGGCACGCTCAAGCCGCTCGCGATCCCGCAGACAGACCGTAGCGGAAGTGGTCCGAAAGTTGCCATAGAGGATGCAGAAGGTTGCCCGGCCTTCTTTGGTTGTACCGTCAGCGGTGTCACCAATGGTTCATCCCCCGCCTGGATGCAGGCCCGGCTGAAATCTGCTGGCCAGAAACCGATCTCGGCGCTGGTTGATATCACCAACTATGTCACGCTCGATCTGGGCCGCCCGCTGCACGTCTATGACGTCGCGAAACTGCAGGGCGGTCTGGTCGCGCGCAAGGCGCAGCCCGGCGAAAAGCTGATGGCGCTGAACGACAAGGAATATGTGCTCGACGCAACCATGACCGTGATCGCCGACCAGGCCGGCGCGCATGGTATCGGCGGCATCATGGGTGGTGCCGCCAATGGCACCGACGAGAACACCGAAGATGTGCTGATCGAATGCGCCTATTTCGATCCCGCCCATATCGCCCGCACCGGCCAGAAACTGATGCTGACCAGCGACGCCCGGCAACGCTTCGAGCGCGGCGTCGATCCGGCCTTTCTGGAAGAGGGCATCGCGATTGCGACGGCGCTGGTACAGGAATCATGCGGCGGCACAGCGAGCGAAATCACCCGCGCCGGTAAGGCGCCAACGGAACAGCACACCATCGCCTATGATCCCGGCCAAAGCGCTTCTCTGGGCGGACTGGACGTTGCTCCGGATCGGCAGAAAGCGATATTGGAAGCGCTGGGCTTTGTCGTCGACGACAATTGGCAGGTTACCGTGCCGACATGGCGGCGTGACGTCACCGGCTGGCAGGATCTGGTCGAGGAAATCATCCGTATCGAGGGACTCGACAATATCCCCTCAATAGCGCTTCCGCGCAAAGCGGGCGTGGCCAAACCGACCGCCTCACCCGAGCAACTGGCCGAGCGCAAGGCGCGACGGGCAGCCGCAGCACGCGGCCTCAACGAAGTCGTCAACTGGAGCTTCATTTCAGAAAAAGAAGCCGCGCCTTTTGGCGGCGGCACATGGGCACTCGCCAATCCGATCAGCGAAGATCTGAAAGTGATGCGGCCATCCTTGCTCCCCGGCCTGATCGCTGCAGCGCAGCGCAATGCCGCGCGTGGCGCTTCATCAATTCGCCTATTCGAAGTCGGCCGCCGCTATCTCGAAAGCAGCGAGCATCCGACCATCGGTCTGATACTCGCCGGCGAAAACCGCCCTCGCAACTGGCAGTCCGGGGCCGCGACAAGATTTGATGTCTATGACGCCAAGGCGGAAGCGATCGCGATCTTGGGTTCCGCCGGTGCACCGGTCGACAAGCTGATGGATTTTCTGGAAGCGGGCGACCATTATCACCCCGGCCAGTCGGGCACCTTGCGGCTCGGACCAAAGAAGATTCTTGCGGCTTATGGTGTCCTCCACCCGTCGACCTGCAAGGCGATGGGCTTCAAGGGCTCAGCGGTCGCCGCCGAGATTTTCCTGGATGCGATTCCGCTGAAGAAGAAATCCGGCCATATGCGCGACGCCTTCGCGCCCCCTGCCTTGCAGGCGGTAACGCGCGACTTCGCCTTCATCGTCGATGCGGACCTGCCAGCGGGCGATCTGGTGCGCGCAGTCAAGGGCGCGGACAAGAAACTGATCATCGATGCGCGGATTTTTGATCTGTTCGAGGGACCAAGCGTCGGCGAAGGCCAGAAGTCGCTGGCGGTGGAAGTGACGCTGCAACCGACCGACGCAACCTTGACCGAAGAGGATTTGAAGGCGCTTTCGGACAAGGTTGTCGCTAATGCGACGAAATTGGGCGCTGAATTGAGAGGATAGTCTTCGCAAATAATTGCAGCGTTGGCTGCACCCGAACTCTTTTGGTTTCACGCGAAGCCGCGAAGGCGCAAAGAATTGGCGGTTGTCAGAAACTCTTCGTGACTTCGCGGCTTCGCGTGACAAATTTGGAATACAACTCCCGCTACGCGGGAAAGAAAAGTGAAGAAAAATGACCAAACCACGCCGGACATTTGCGATTATCTCCCACCCCGATGCGGGTAAGACGACGCTGACCGAGAAGCTGCTGCTGAAGGGCGGCGCGATCCATCTCGCCGGCGAGGTCAAGGCGCGTGGCGACAACCGGCGAGCGCGATCGGACTGGATGAAGATCGAGCAGCAGCGCGGGATTTCGGTGACCTCCAGTGTCATGACCTTCGAGCGCAACGGTATTGTCTTCAACCTGCTCGACACACCGGGCCATGAGGATTTTTCCGAGGATACCTATCGCACGCTGACCGCCGTCGACAGCGCGATCATGGTGATCGACGCTGCGTCGGGCATCGAGGCGCAGACGCTGAAACTGTTCGAGGTCTGCCGGATGCGCAACGTGCCGATCATCACTTTCGTCAACAAGGTCGACCGCGAAGGCCGCGACCCGTTCGAACTGCTCGACGAGGTCGCTGACAAACTGGCGCTGGACGTCTGCCCAATGAGCTGGCCGACCGGCATGGGTGGCCAGTTCGAGGGCGTCTATGATCTCGTCAACAACCAGTTGCACCAGCCGACCGGAGACAGCAAAATTTATGACGGCGTCACCCAGCAATTTACCGGCCTCGATGATCCCAAGCTCGCCGATGTGCTGAGCGAAGGCGCGCTCGAACGGCTGACCAGCGAAGGCGAACTGGCGCAGGGCGGCTATAGCAGCTTTGATCTCGAGGCCTATCAGAGTGGTGATTTGACGCCGGTTTTCTTCGGTTCGGCGCTCAAGCAATTTGGCGTCGAAGAGCTGATCGAGGCGATCGCCGATTATGCGCCCTCACCGCGCCCACAACCTGCCGAACCGGCTCCGATCGATCCGGAAAGCGACGATGTCACCGGCTTTATTTTCAAGATTCAGGCGAATATGGACCCGCAGCACCGCGACCGGATCGCCTTCATGCGGCTCTGCTCGGGCGAGTTCAAACGCGGCATGAAGCTGACGCCCTCGGGCCTCGGAAAGCCGATTGCCATCCACTCGCCGATCCTGTTTTTCGCGCAGGACCGCGAAATTGCCGATACCGCCGAACCGGGCGATATTATCGGCATCCCCAATCACGGCACCTTGCGCGTCGGCGATACGCTGAGCGAAAAGAACCAGGTCCGGATTACCGGCCTGCCCAATTTCGCTCCCGAGATCCTCCGCCGTGTCATCCTGCGCGACCCGACCAAGACCAAACAGCTGCGCAAGGCGCTGGACGATCTTTCCGAAGAAGGGGTGGTCCAGGTTTTCTATCCCGAGCTTGGCGCCAACTGGATCATCGGCGTGGTCGGGCAATTGCAGCTCGAGGTTCTGGTGTCGCGGCTACAGGCCGAATATAAGGTCGACGCCTATCTCGAACCCGCTCCGTTTGAAACCGCCCGCTGGATCAGCGGTAATGAAGCGACTTTGAACGCCTTTGCCAATATCAACCAGAGTTCGCTGGCCAGGGACCGCGACGACAATCTTGTGTTCATGGCCAAGTCCGCCTGGGATGTCGGCTATCAGGAAGAGCGTAACCCTGACCTAAAGTTCAGCGCGACACGGGAGCGATAGTCGGTTAGCGTCGGTCCATGGCCAGCCAATCGACAATCGCCCAACCCACGACCGCCCGATCCACCACCGAAAAAGCCTTTCAGTCGATCATCATCGATGACGAAGGCCGCGCCTGCGCGGATATTCCGGAAAGTGCCTGCAGACAGGAACCGGGCAATTTCTTCAAACATGTCGGTGCGCTAGCACTGACCAAAAGCGCCGACGGGCTGGTCGATCCCAAGCTTGTGCTCAGCTGGCTAATGACCTCGCTGGGCGCACCGGTGGCCCTGATCGGCCTGCTGGTGCCGGTCCGCGAAGCGGGTGCGCTGCTACCACAACTGTTGACGGCTGGCTTTTTGCGCAAGCTGCCCCGCCGCAAATGGGCTTGGGCTGCGGGCTCGATCGTGCAGGGTCTGGCCGCTGCGGCCATCGGGATCGTCGCAATCTCCCTGACCGGCGTCGGCGCTGGCTGGGCAATCATATTGGCGCTGGCGATACTGGCACTGGCGCGGAGCGTCTGTTCGGTTTGCTACAAGGATGTGCTCGGCAAGACGATCGCCAAGTCCCGGCGCGGCACCGCAACCGGGCTGGCCGGGTCGATCGCATCGGTGACGGTGATCATCTATGCTCTGACCTTATCCTTCGATCTGGTAGACCGGATGGCGCTGGTTATTGGCGGGCTGTTTCTGGCCGGGGTGGCATGGATCGCCAGCGGACTGCTGTTCGCAACCTTGCAGGAAGAGGCCGGCGCGACCGAGGGCGGCAAGTCCGCGCTGAAGGAAGCCTGGAAGAATTTTTCCTATCTTCGCGACGATCCGCAACTGCGCCGATTCATCCTGACCCGCGGCCTGCTGACCGCGACCGCGCTGGCGCCCCCCTTCATGATTGCTGTCGGGAGCAGCGCTGGACAGGGCTATGACAAGCTCGGCTTTCTGGTTCTCGCCTCGGCGCTCGCCAGCCTGTGCAGCAGCTTCATCTGGGGGCGGCTGTCCGATCGCTCGAGCCGCAAGGTGCTGATCTTCTCGGGAATCATCGCCGCAGTGATATTGGCCGCAACCAGCTGGCTCGCCTTTGCCGGAACATTGGGTGGCGGCTTGATCTTGCCCGTTCTGCTCTTCGGCCTGATGATCGCCTATCAGGGCGTCCGCCTCGGGCGCTCCACCCATCTCGTCGACATGGCCGGCAAGGACACCCGCGCCGCCTATACCGCGCTGTCGAACACGATCATCGGATTGCTGCTGCTCGCTGGCGGCCTGTTCAGTCTGATCGCGCATATGTTCGGCGGGGAGGCGGTGCTGGCGGTGATGGCCGGGATGAGCGGCCTGGCGATTTTGGCGGCTTGGGGGTTGGACGAGGTACAGCGGGAGTGAGTTGATCTGTCGGCGGTGGCCAATATCAATATACCCGTCACCCCAGCGAAGGCTGGAGCCTAAAGCAGGTTACGAGTATCTGTGCCATTGGGATGGATCCCAGCCTTCGCTGGGATGACGGAGTTAACGACGCATTACCCCCTCAGCAGAAACACCGCATGTTCCGCCAGCAGGTTCGCCATCCCGCGTCCGGTCTGCTTGTCGCCGCTGAGGAACCACTGCCCTTCCTGCGTATATTGTCCGTCCCGTACCAGCGCGCGGAAATCGTCGATGGTGACATGGTGGATATTGGGCGTATCATACCAGGTCTGCGGGATCAGCCGCGTGACCGGCATCCGGCCGCGGCCGAGCAGTGACAGGCGAATCCGCCAATGGGCGAAATTGGGGAAACTGACAAATGCCTGTTTGCCGATGCGCAGCAATTGATCGACCATGATATCGGGACGGTGGGTGGTCTGCAGCGTCTGGCTGAGGATCGCATAGTCGAAGCTGGCGTCGGGATAAGCGCTGAGGTCGGTGTCGGCGTCGCCCTGCACCACCGACAGGCCTCTGGCGACCGCTTTCGAGACATTGGCAGGATCAATCTCCAGCCCGCGGGCGTCGCAACCCTTCTCGTCACGCAACGCCGCCATCAGCGCACCATCGCCGCAGCCGATATCAAGCACCCGGCTGCCCGGTGCGATATTATCGGCGATGATCTGCAGGTCGGGGCGGAGTTTGGTCATGCAGCGCGCTCAATGAAACGGAAGACAGAAGCTTTTTGCGCAGGAAGCCGCGAAGACACGAAGAAAGATAGGCTCCACTCAACCTTCGTGGCTTCGCGGCTTGGCGCGAGTCGACACTGGCATAAGAAACAGGATATTACAGAATCTTCGGTCATCGCCCTTCTCCTGCCTTCAGGAATCCATCAACAATCCGGTTCATCTCGGGATTTTCCAGCAGGAAGCTGTCATGGCCGAAGGGGCTCGACAATTCCATGAAGCTGACCTCCGCCCCCGCCGCATTGAGCGCGTGGACGATGGTCCGGCTTTCGCTGGTCGGGTAGAGCCAATCGGTATCGAAGCTGATCAGGCAGAAACGGGTCTTGGAGCCAGCGAAGGCATTGGCCAGCACTCCGCCATGCGCCTCGGCGAGATCGAAATAGTCCATTGCCCGGGTGATATAGAGATAGCTGTTGGCATCGAACCGGTCGACAAAACTGATCCCCTGATGGCGGAGATAGCTTTCCACCTGGAAATCGGCGTCAAAGCCGAATGTCTTGGCTTCCCGGTCCTGCAGCCGCCGGCCGAATTTCTCGGTCAGGCCTGCTTCCGACAAATAAGTGATATGCGCCGCCATTCGCGCCACCGCGAGGCCGCTGCTCGGCGGGTCGTCGTCATCATAATAAGCCCCGCCGCGCCAGCGCGGATCGGCCATGATGGCCTGCCGTCCGACTTCGTGAAAGGCGATATTCTGAGCGCTGTGGCGCGCGGCCGAGGCGATGATCACCGCCGACCTGACCCGCTCGGGATAGAGCGCGGCCCAGCTGACCGCCTGCATCCCGCCCATCGAGCCACCGACGACGGCATGGAGCCGCTCGATCCCGAGATGGTCGAGCAGCATCGCCTGCGCCCGAACCATATCGGCGATGGTCAGCACCGGAAAATCCATCCCCCAAGGCTTGTCGGTCGCGGGATTGATCGTCGCAGGACCGGAACTGCCAAGGCAACTGCCGATCACATTGGCACAGATGACAAAATGACGGTCCGTGTCGACCGGCTTGCCCGGGCCGACCATCCGCACCCACCAGCCGTCCTTGCCGGTGATCGGATGTTGCGAGGCGACATATTGGTCGCCGGTCAGCGCGTGGCAGATCAGAATCGCGTTGGAGGCGTCGGCATTGAGCGTGCCATAGGTTTCATAGGCAAATTCGACGGGCGCAAGACTGGCCCCGCTGTCCAGCGGCAGCGGCCCGAGCAGGCGAACCTTCCTGTCCAATCCAAATCGCGTATCTTCGTTCATGATCAGAGGGGGCTAAGCGGCGAAATCCCGACCGTCAATTGATAATGCAGTTGACTGACGGGCCGCAAGGGTTAGTCCGGCGACATAGTTTCACTCCAGACAAGCAGGCCAAGGCGATGAGTGCACCAAAACCAAAAGACTGGATCATGGGCATTGCGCCTTATGTTCCCGGCAAATCGAGCGGCGATGACGGGCGCAAGCTGGTCAAGCTGTCGGCCAATGAGAACCCGCTGGGTTGCAGCCCGGGCGCGGCAAAGGCGCTGAACGCCGCCTCGACCTCGGTCGACCGCTATCCCGATCCCGGCTCGACCAAATTGCGCGAGGCGCTGGCCGCGAAATATGATCTCGATCCGGCGCGGATCATTTGCGGCACCGGTTCCGATGACGTGCTCCACCTCGCCGCCAATGCGTTCAGCGGTCCGGGCGACGAGATCATCTATGTCCGCTATGGCTTTGCGGTCTATGATATCGCGGCACGGCGTTATGGCGGCACGCCGGTGATCGCCGATGATGTCGGCTATGGCACCGATGTCGATGCGATATTGGCCAAGGTCAACGCCAATAGCCGGGTGGTGTTTATCGCCAATCCCAATAATCCCACCGGAACCTTTTCAAGCCGCGCAGACATTGCTCGCCTGCAGGCTGAACTTCCCGGCCACGTCCTGCTGGTGCTCGATGGCGCCTATGCCGAATATCTCGATGCGGGTGAAGATGACGGCGCGCTGGAGCTCGCCGAAACGAAAGCCAATGTTCTGGTCACCCGTACCTTTTCCAAGATCCACGGCCTTGCCGCCGAGCGGATCGGCTGGGGCTATGCCTCGGCCGAGATAATCGACGCGATGAACCGGATCAGGCTCCCCTTCAATGTGACCACAGCGGGTCAGGAAGCGGCCCTCGCGGCTCTCGCCGCCGATGATTTCGTTGCCGGCAGCCGTACCCATAATGCGAAATGGCGGCAATGGCTGAGCGATGAGATCAACGGGCTTGGCAATCACGGCCTCAAGGTCATCCCCAGCCACACCAATTTCCTGCTCGTTCTGTTCGAGGGCAAAATGACCGCCGAACAGGTCAATGCCGCCTTGATAGAAAAAGGCTATGCGGTGCGCTGGCTTCCCGGTCAGGGGCTGGTCAACGGCCTGCGCATGACCATCGGAACCGAAGAAGAGACCCGCGGCCTCGCCGCCGCCCTGCGCGAGATACTGGAAGCCGCCAACTGATGCTGCCCTTTGCCAATATCGCGATTGTCGGAATGGGGCTGATTGGATCGTCCATCGCCCATGCGGTGCGGGCCACCATGCCAACCGCGCGGATCACCGGCTTTGACGCCGATCCGGCGGTGCGGGCACGGGCCATCGAACTGGGCTTTTGCGACGATGTCAGCGACAGCGCAGGCGCGGCCGTGACCGACGCCGATCTTGTCATGCTATGCGTCCCGGTCGGGGTCATCGCTGCCGTTGCGGCTGACATCGCCCCGGACCTGCCGGACGATGCGATTGTCAGCGATGTCGGTTCGTCGAAAGAAAATGTACTCGCCGCTCTGACCGAGGCCCTGCCCGGCGCGCGGATCATCCCTGCCCACCCGGTTGCCGGCACCGAGAATAGCGGCCCGGATGCCGGATTTGCGACCCTGTTCCACGAGCGCTGGTGCATATTGACGCCGCCGGAAGGTGCCGCAGAAGGCGATATCGAGCGGGTAAAGGCCTTTTGGGAAAAACTCGGCGCCAATGTCGAGATCATGGACGCCAAACATCATGATCTTGTTCTCGCCGTAACCAGCCATTTGCCGCATCTGATTGCCTATACGATCGTTGGCACGGCCTCCGATCTCGAACAGGTCACCCGCGGCGAAGTGATCAAATATTCCGCCGGCGGTTTTCGCGATTTCACCCGAATCGCGGCCTCCGACCCGACGATGTGGCGGGATGTCTTCCTGTCGAACAAGGAAGCGGTGCTGGAAATGCTCCAGCGCTTCTCCGAGGATCTCTCCGCGCTGCAACGCGCGATCCGCTGGGACAAGGGCGACGAACTGTTTGACCTGTTCACCAAGACCCGCGCCATCCGCCGCCGGATTATCGAGGAAGGCCAGGACGATGCCGCCCCCGATTTCGGGCGTACGCACGACTGATTCCGCGCTTGTTGCGCAAAGCACCCGCCGCGAACTTTACAGACGCGCCCGGTTTTGTTTTCCGTGACCTTTGCCCTGAAGCCGCAGGTTTCCGGCCTTTTTAAGTCGGCAATCTGCCGTCTAGTGTGACCTTCCGGATTATCCACCGAGCTTGCCTGTCAGAAACAGACGGACAAGGGCAAAAGCCATAATTTTGTCCAGATTGTCAAAGAGCCGGTCCTGCAGCTGGCACAGGATCAATGACGATCATATCCGATCAAACCGGGTGTAGGACAGCGCTATTTCGGGGATCAGTAGGGCGGCTATCATGCCTGCCGTCGCCATGCCCCGCAACCCAAAGCAAAGTTTCACAACGGCATATACAA
>CAJQNR010000077.1 GCA_905479715.1 uncultured Sphingorhabdus sp. | reverse complement strand
TCCATTATTCGTCACCTTTCTTCATGGCAGCCTTCATGGCTTCCAGTTCTTCATCGACCTTGTCGCTGGATTCGAGCGCCGCGATCTGGTTTTCCAGGCTCTGCGGTTCGCCGCCCATGCCGAGCGCATCGGCGCGGCCTTCGGCGAAATCGACCTGGCGTTCGAGATATTCAAAGCGGGAGAAGGCATCGTGAACCTTCTCGCCATTGTACATTTCGCGCAGCTTCACGCGGTTTTCTGCACTTTCCAGCCGGTTGACCAGACTGCTCTGGCGCGAGCGGGCTTCCTGCAGTTTTTTCTGCAATTTGGCGATGTCGCCCTCTGAAGAGCGAAGCGCTTCGTCGAGGACCTGAATTTCCGCTTTCAACTGATCGGCCATGTCGGCGGCCTTGCGTTTTTCAACCAGTGCGGCCTTGGCGAGATCTTCGCGATCTTTGGAAAGGGCGAGCTGGGCCTTTTCACTCCAGTCTTCGGTCAGATGGTCAAGCTTGTCGATATGCCGGCGCATTTCCTTCTGATCGGCGATGGTGCGAGCAGCAGAGGCGCGAACTTCGACCAGGGTTTCCTCCATCTCGAGGATGATCATGCGGATCATTTTGGACGGGTCTTCCGCCTTGTCCAGCATGTCGGTCACATTGGCGGCGATGATGTCGCGTGTTCTTGAAAAAATACCAGCCATGTACATACTCCGGTTGCGTCTGTGGTTGTGTTTGAACTTGTTCGAGCCTTGGCCCCAATCCTGTTCTACATCATCCTGTTGAATTTCAAAAGGTGGCCGGGACTTGACTTCGGCAAGGGGAAAAGAAGTGGTCCCGGCCATTTTGTCTGTCATGCCCGATAACCTAGGTTAATCAAGCTGACAGAAGGGGAAGCGGTTGCGCCACTGGCGGTTGTGCCTTCGGCCTGTGCGGGTCCGACGGCGCTGATCATGATCGTCACGCCGAAAAGCAGGACCGAGATGATCGCGGAAACATCGGTGCGGGTCATTTTGTTCAGTGCAGGCATGATTTCCTCCAGTAGTAAGTGTGTTTCGTATCTGAAACCTACTTTGCAGAAGCCGTGCCAACTGAGTTATCCCATTGATAAATAAGGATATCGAGATTTTTGTCCACGCATGAACATAGTATTAATTGCTATTTAGTGGGAATTTGCACTATATATTGGCCATGAAACGCGAAAGCCAATTTGTCGGGGAATCCGGCGCTTTTCTCGACGCTGTCGAAAAAGCCAGCCGGGCGGCGCCACTGGACCGCCCCGTTCTTGTAGTCGGTGAACGCGGAACCGGCAAGGAACTGATTGCGGAACGTCTTCACCGGCTCAGCCTGCGCTGGGACGGCCCGTTCATCACCCTCAATTGTGCGGCAATGCCGGAAACCCTTATAGAAGCGGAGCTGTTCGGTCACGAGGCCGGCGCCTTTACCGGTGCAACCAAGGCGCGGGTAGGGCGATTCGAGGAAGCCGATGGCGGCACCCTGTTCCTCGATGAACTGGGAACCTTGTCGACCGGTGCTCAGGAACGTCTGCTGCGGGCGGTGGAATATGGCGAGATTACGCGGATCGGATCCTCGCGTCCCCAGCGGGTGGATGTCCGCATCGTTGCGGCGACCAATGCCAATCTCCCGAAAATGGCGGCGCAAAACAAATTTCGCGCCGACTTGCTCGACCGGCTCTCGTTCGAAGTGGTCACTTTGCCGCCGCTCCGCGTCCGGGAAGGCGATATTCCGGTGTTGGCGGACTATTTCGGCCGACGGATGGCAGCAGAACTGGAATGGCCGTCCTGGCCCGGCTTTGGCCGCCTCGCTTCCGAAGCGCTGAACCGTCACGAATGGCCCGGCAATGTGCGGGAATTGCGCAATGTCATCGAGCGGGCCGTCTATCAGTGGAATGACCATAGCAGGCCGGTTGACCATGTCGTGTTCGATCCTTTCGAATCGCCGTGGAAACCCAGTGAGGCCACGCACCGGCAGGAAGCCGAACAAGCAGCTCCAGCGGTTGCAGACGCTGCGCCGACGCCTGCCGAGCCAGGTCTGGCCGAACCCATGGTCGCTGATGTCGACGATATGAAGGCGGCGGTGGAGGCCTTTGAAAAACGGATATTGGAAACCGCACTGGCCAAATCACGCTACAACCAGCGGCAAACCGCCAAGGCGCTGAACCTGACCTATGACCAGCTGCGCCATTCGCTGAAGCGGCACGATCTGCTCGGAACATAAAAAAGAGGGCCGCGAGGCCCCCTTTTCATGCTTCGAAATCTTCCATTTTATCCGGCGTTGGCGTTTACCATCGCGTAGAACATCGGCAGGGAAAGCAGCACATTGGTGCGCGACGCCATCAGTGCGATCTTGCCCGCAGCGGCTTTCTCGTCGGCTGTCGCTTCGACAATGCCCAGAACCTTTTTCTGTTTCGGCCAGATGATGAACCAGACATTTGCCGCCATGACGATAGCGATCCACATGCCGGCCCCGATCATCGCATAGGGTTCTTGCAGCGTCATCGCCTGATGGACCCAGCCGCTCACCCAAGCGACATAAAGGCCGGTCACCACTGTGAGCAGTGCTGCCCAGCGGAAATAGAACAATACTTTCGGTGCGATATGCTGGCCGACCGCGGGTTTCAGTTCGTCCGGGATGGTCGGCATCAACGGCACCTGAACAAAGTTGAGATAATAGAGCAGGCCGATCCACAGCACGCCGAAGAACAGGTGCAGCCAGCGACCGATACTATTGCCGGTGACCATATCACCGTGCATGCCAAACATCAGTGCAAGAGCCGCAATCAGCCCCACAATCATCACGGCATTCAGATTTCCAAAAAACTTCGCCATCATTCATCCCCCCAGATTTTATTTTACATTTAGGCGTTAACCCTATGTCCGCTCTGGCTGCATGTCACGATAAAATGGATTTTTAGCCCCGTGAAGGGCTGAAAGGCACATTTCCCCTTGCATCTTTTCGTCGATTGATGCGTTTACGGGGCGTGTGTCACCTAAACTGGAGAAAAGACAAAATGGCTTTCGAACTTCCCCCACTTCCCTATGCAAAAACTGCCTTTGGAGATTTGATCTCCGAGGACACGTTCAATTATCACCATGGCAAGCATCACAATGCCTATGTCAGCAAGACCAATGACGCGATCAAAGGCACGGATAAAGAAGGCAAAAAGCTTTCGGAAGTCATTGCTGAGTCCGATGGCGGCCTGTTCAACAATGCGGCGCAAGTCTGGAACCACAGCTTCTACTGGCTCTGCCTGTCGCCCGAGAAAAAGGAAGTTTCCGGTGAACTGAAAGATCGTCTGGAAAGTGCCTTCGGTTCGATCGACGATTTCAAATCCAAGTTCAAGGACGAGGCTGTTGGCCATTTCGCCAGTGGCTGGGCATGGCTGGTGCTTGACGGCGACGATCTGAAAATCACGTCCTATCACGATGCGGACTCACCGGTGGCGCATGGCGTCAAGCCTCTGCTGACCCTCGATGTCTGGGAACATGCCTATTATCTCGATTACCAGAACGCGCGTCCGGACTATGTGTCCGCGCTGCTCGACAATGCAATCGACTGGGACTTTGTTGCCCTTAACCTCGACGGAGACGGCGTCAGCCGCGCCGATCAGGGCTAAAAGCCAAGCAGATCAGGCCGCGTCCCGTTTTTCGGGACGCGGTTTCTCTTCGACAGAGAAGCCATGTTTCATCAGCATCGGAATATTGGCCATTGCGAAGACGAAAGAGGCGGTGGTGACGCCCCACACCTTGATGGTAAGCCACCAGTCGAACGTCAATGTCGCGACCATCAGTTCATTGACGATGGCCATTGCGACAAAAAATATCCCCCAGTTGCGCGATAATTTCAGCCAGCCCTCATCGTTCAATCCCTCAAAGGCCGCTTGCAGCAGGCTTTTCAGCATCGCTTTGCCGCGCAGCAATCCGCCGAACAGGATGGCCGCAAATCCGACGTAAATGATCGTCGGCTTGTGCTGGATGAAGCGCGGGTCATTGAAATAGATGGTCAAGGCTCCAAATCCCAGAATCAGGATCGCGGACATCCACATCATCGGTGAAATCTTGCCGAGTTTCCATTTTGAAACGACCATCGCAATCACGATCGCGATCATGAAGGCAAATGTGCCATAAATTGCCGAGGTGATCGGATTGCCTTCCGGCGCTCCGAATTTGTAGACCAGAAAGAATATCAGTAGCGGTCCGAAATCGAGCGCGAAGTTCAGGCCCCGGTGCCCTTCTGGAATTTCTTCAATTGCTGTATTTTCGGTCATTTTTCTATCCCGGCTATGGCTGCGGCCAAATCTTCGGCCTTGAACGGTCGCAAATCGTCGACGGTTTCGCCGATTCCGATCGCGTGAATCGGCAAACCAAATTGTTTCGCGGCTGCGACCAGCACCCCGCCGCGCGCGGTGCCGTCCAATTTGGTCATGATCAGCCCGGTCACCTTGGCGACATCCTTGAATACTTCTATCTGCGAGAGGGCATTCTGTCCGGTCGTCGCGTCGAGCACCAGCACGACATTATGCGGTGCTTCCGGATTAAGGCGCCCGAGCACCCGGCGAATCTTGTCCAGTTCGTCCATCAACTCGGTGCGGTTCTGCAACCGCCCGGCTGTATCAACGATTAATACATCGATACCGGTCGCAGTCGCCTGCTTGACGCCCTCATAGACAATGCTGGCGCTATCGCCGCCCTGTGGGCCGCTGACGATGGGGATGCCCAGTCTTTCCGCCCAGATTTTAAGCTGGCCGATGGCCGCGGCGCGGAACGTGTCGCCGGCGGCCAGCATGACGCCATAATCCTGTTCCAGAAAAAGATGGGCCAGCTTGGCAATCGTGGTGGTTTTTCCGGAACCGTTGACGCCGATCACCAATATCACCTGCGGGCGGGGAAAAGCGTCGATTTCCAGTGGAACGGCCACCGGTTCCAATATCGCGGCAATCTCGCGCTGGATAATCTCTTTCACGGCATGCTCGCTGAGCCCTTTTTCAAACCGTTCGGCCGCAAGCTTCTCGCGGATCGCAGCTGCCGTAGCGGGGCCGAGATCGGACATGATCAGTGCGTCTTCAATATCGTCGAGCGTAGCGTCGTCGAGCTTGGCCTTGGTGATCAGACCCGTCAGATTTTCGGTCAGCCGCGACGATGTTTTTCCAAAGCCGCCAAACAGACGCTCTTTCCAACTGTTCTTTTCGGTCACGCTGCTACCCTGCCAATCAATTGTTCATCCTGCATGCCGGTAATTTCTACCGCAACCATTTGGCCCTTGTTGGCCGGCGCGTCCAGTAGAACGCGGGCAAAATTCTCCGAATAGCCAACGTTGCCGGATATTTCCGCTAGCACGGTCTGTTTCGATCCGACCAAAGACTGGCGCCACGCCCGAGCGCGCCGGGTAACGGCCTCGCGTAATATTCTTGCCCTTTTCTTGATCAGCTGCCCGTCAACTTGCGGCATTTTTGCTGCCGGCGTGCCCTGTTTCGGCGAATAGGGGAAAATATGCCCGTGAACGATATCGCATTGGTCGATGATCGACCGGCTGTTGGCAAACATCGCATCATCCTCGGTCGGAAAACCGGCAATGATATCCGCGCCGATGGCAATTTCCGGTCGTTTGGCCTTCAGCCGCTCGACCAGATCAATCGCCTGCTCCCGGCTATGCCGCCGCTTCATCCGTTTCAGGATCATATTGTCGCCGGACTGGAGCGACAGATGGACATGGGGCATGAGCCGTGTCTCGCCGGTCAAAAGGTCAAACAGGCGGTCATCAATCTCGATGCCGTCGAGCGAAGAGAGCCGCAGTCGTGCCAATGCGGGCACATGTTTCAAGATCCGTTCGATCAACATGCCCAATGTCGGCTCACCAGGCAGGTCAGGGCCATAGCTGGTGACATCGACGCCGGTCAGGACGACTTCCTGAAAGCCCTTGTCGACCAGCGTCTGAACCTGATTGATGACCTCCCCGGCGGGCACCGAGCGGCTGTTGCCGCGACCGTAGGGAATGATGCAGAATGTGCAGCGATGGTCACAGCCGTTCTGGATCTCGACAAAGGCCCGGGAGCGGTCGGCAAAGGCGCTGACCATATGCGGAGCGGTTTCGGTGATCCGCATGATATCGGATACCCGGATATCGGGGCGATTGCTTTGCAGGCCAAGCTTGAAATTGGCAGCGTCATATTTGTCGGAATTGCCGACCACCGCGCTGATCTCCGGCATGGCTGAAAACATTGCGGGATCGATTTGCGCAGCGCAGCCAGTGACGACGATGTTCTTTTCCGGATAGTCTTTCTTGGCCCGGCGGATGGCTTGCCGGGTCTGCCGGACAGCCTCGTTGGTCACGGCGCAGCTGTTGACGATGACCAGATTTTCGCCATCGATATTATTCGCTACGAGATTCTGCCGCAATGTTTCGCTTTCGGCGATATTGAGCCGGCATCCCATGCTGATCATTTCCGGTGCGCTCATCCGAACTGGGTCCAGTCTGCTTCGCCGGCAAAGACATAGGTCGTCGGCCCTTCCATCAGGATGTTTTCGCCGTCTGCCCAGCTTATCACCAGTGACCCGCCGGGCAGTTCAACCCGCACGGGACTGCTCGCCAGACCGCGTTTGATTGCGGCCACGGCCGTCGCACAGGCGCCCGTGCCGCACGCCCGGGTGAGGCCGACGCCGCGCTCCCAGACGCGCAAATATATGGTGCCGTCCTCGATATGGCAGACATTGACGTTCACTTTCTCGGGAAATAGCGGATCGACCTCGATCATCGGGCCGAGCTGGTCGAGCAGCACGGCCGCACTATCCTTGACGAAGAAAATTACGTGCGGATTGCCGACATTGATCGCACTGGGGTTCTGCAAATCTTCCCAGCCAACCGGCATGTTGAGCGTGTCCATCGCATAGGCAAGCGGGATCGATTGCCAGTCGAAGTGCGGCTTGCCCATATCGACAATGGCGCCATCCGCCGTTGCATTGCCGGTGATGATGCCGCCTGCCGTTTCGATCCTTGTTTCCTCGCCGATCAGCCTGGCGACGCATCTGCTGGCGTTGCCGCAGGATTCGACTTCGCTGCCATCGGCGTTGAAAATCTGCATCCGGACATCAGCTTCGCTGGAAGGGCGCAAGATGATCAACTGGTCACAGCCGATCCCGTTGTGCCGGTTTGCAATGGCCGCGGCCATCGCGCTCGACAATTCCATTGGCTGGTCGCGCGCATCGATAATGACAAAATCATTGCCCAATCCATGCATTTTGTGAAAGCGTCCGGTCATCATGTCAGGCGATTTAGGGGTGCAGTTCCTGCGAGTCCAGCAATTCGGCTAGCGATGACGATCGGTAACGGGGTCTAGGCCGTCTTTTGCCGCATATTTTCGACGCCGGTCGGAGCGGATGCATCGATTTGCGACGCCGCGATCTCTGCATCCGGTTTGGTCAGCAACAAATTGCGTTCAGCCAGAATCTCGCGGGTTTTATGGATCGACTGAGGGCGACCATAATACCAGCCCTGACCTTTGGTGCAGCCGAGACTGCGCAATTCGTTTTCGGTCTCCTTGTCCTCAATCCCTTCCGCCGTAATCGTCATGCCAAGGCTTTCGCCGAGGCCGTTGATGGCCTGGACAATTGCCCGGCTTTCCGGATTTTTAAGGATCGAAGTCACGAAGTTGCGGTCGATCTTGATCCGGTCGAAGGGCAGGGCGCGCAGATGGGCAAGCGAACTATAGCCGGTGCCGAAATCATCCAGCGCAATTTTAATCCCCTGGTTTTTCAGACTGCCGACGATGGATTGCGCCAGGCTGAGATTTTCAAACAGCGAACTTTCGGTAATCTCGATTTCCAGACGGTTTGCCGGAAATCCGGTTTCCACGAGCAGCTTGACAATTTTCTGGGCGAGCCACGGATCAAGCAGCTGAATCGGTGAAATATTGACCGAGATGGTGAGGCTTGGGTCCCAATGTTTGGCGTCATCAAACGATTGTCGCAAGACACTGAGCGAGAGGTCACCAATCATTCCGGTCTCTTCGGCAATCGGGATGAATATTTCAGGGGAAATCAGGCCCTGTGTCCGGGATTCCCAGCGGCAGAGCATCTCGAAGCCTTCGAGCTTTCCGGTCGCGAGATCGATCTGCTGTTCATAATAGGGCACGAATTCGCCCTTTGGAATGCCCGCGCGCATTTCGGTCTCGAGGGAATTGCGGGTCTGCAGTTCCTTTTCCATGGTGTCGTCAAACCAGCAATGGCGATTCCGCCCCTGTTTTTTTGCGCTATACATGGCGATATCGGCTTGCCGCATCAGGGCATCAACGCAATTATTCGCAGGATCATAGCGCGACATGCCGATCGAAGTGGTTACAACGAGATGGATGCCATTTTCGACGATCGGTGAAGCAACCGTGTCAATCAGGTCGTCGGCAATTCTCTCGACCATTTCCGGTTGCTCGGGATCGAAAATAAACGCGCAGGCGAATTCATCGCCACCCAGGCGTGAAAGCTGGTTTTTGGGCGGCAGGACGCTGGCAATGCGGCTAGCGACATGCTTCAGCACGATATCGCCGGCGCCATGGCCGTACACGTCATTGATATTTTTGAAATTGTCGAGATCAAGCATCAGGAATGCGACGCTTTTGTGCTTCCGCTCGGCCGCGTCGATCAGGTCGGTTGTTTTCTCTTCAATGGTCCGGCGATTGAGCAATCCGGTCAACGGATCGGTAATGGCAAGTAAATGGGCCCGTTGTTCGGCAGCAGCCCGTTCCTCGACTTCAAGCGACAGATCCCTGTACCGGCGCCAGCCAAACAGGATAAGGGCGATATTGAGCAAAAGTGCCGAGCCCAGTATATTGTCGCTGCCGCCGGCTTGGCCGGACAGGGAGTTGATGGCATCCGACAATACGGTCCCCCCGGTGCTCGCGAACATCAGAATGGCACAAATGACAATGACGCCGGTTAAAGCGTCGCGTCTGGCTGAAAGTTTATATACGTTTTTCATAGTTTGGACGCGTTCGTCGGCTACTGGTCCAGCCATAATGAAGTCCCCCGCTGTTATTATAGATTTCTTACGCCAGCAGTTATCAATTTCTAGTTAAGATCAATCTATACTAGCTGAAATCCGGGCTTGCGAATTGCGGTAAAGTGGATTAATGGACCGCCACTAGAGGCAATATTTGGATTGCCGCTTCAGTTTAGAGTTTGAAAAACTCACACGTCGATCAGCGAGGTTTCGCCCATCGGCGTTTTTTGCGTTGGCCTGAATTCGGGTCGTTTGGAAGAAAGGGCGGGAACATGTTCGATAAGTTAAGCGACCGCCTTGGCGGAGTTTTCGACAAGCTGCGCGGCCGCGGAGCCTTGCGCGAAGAAGATGTCCGCGGTGCGATGCGCGAAGTGCGGATTGCCCTGCTTGAAGCCGATGTTGCTCTTCCGGTGGTCAAGGATTTCGTCGAGAAAGTGACCGAGAAGGCCGTTGGGCAGTCGGTCCTCAAATCGGTGACTCCTGGCCAGCAGGTGGTCAAGATCGTCAACGACGGTCTCGCCGAGATGCTGGGGTCGGAAGTCAGCGGACTCGACCTGTCGGTCGCGCCGCCCGCTATCATCATGATGGTTGGTCTGCAGGGATCGGGTAAAACGACCACAACGGCCAAAATTGCCAAACGCCTGAAAGACAAAGAGAACAAGAAGGTCATGATGGCCTCGCTCGATGTCAATCGTCCGGCCGCTCAGGAGCAGCTTGCGGTATTGGGTGAGCAGATCGATGCGGCGACCTTGCCGATCGTTGCGGGGCAGCAGCCGGTAGAGATCGCAAAGCGCGCCTTGCAGGCCGCCAAATTGCAGGGCTTTGATGTCCTGCTGCTGGATACTGCCGGCCGTCTCCACGTCGATCAGCAATTGATGGACGAGATGAAGGCGGTTGCGGATATTTCCCGGCCGCAGGAAATCCTGCTGGTGGTTGATGCGCTGACCGGACAGGATGCCGTCAATGTGGCGCAGAATTTCTCCGATCAGGTTGACCTGACTGGCGTTGTCCTCACCCGGATGGATGGCGATGCCCGTGGTGGTGCGGCACTGTCGATGCGCGCGGTTACCGGCAAGCCGATCAAATTTGTCGGTGTCGGCGAAAAAATCGATGCGCTGGAAGAATTTCATCCCGAACGGGTTGCGGGCCGGATTCTCGGCATGGGCGACGTTGTCAGTCTGGTCGAAAAAGCGGCCCAGGTCGTCGACAAGGAAGAATCCGAAGCGCTTGCCGAGAAAATGCTCAAGGGGCAGTTCGATCTCAATGATCTGCGTTCCCAGCTGCGGCAAATGACCAAAATGGGTGGCCTTGGCGCTCTCGCCTCGATGATGCCGGGCATGAAAAAGGCCAAGGCCGCGATGGCGGGCGGAGCGATGGACGAAAAGGTTCTCGTGCGCATGGATGCGATCATCGGTTCGATGACCAAGGAAGAGCGCGGACGGCCCGGCCTGCTCAACGCCAAGCGCAAGCGGCGGGTAGCGATCGGTTCCGGCACCACGGTGCAGGACGTCAACAAGCTGCTCAAAATGCATCAGGAAATGGCCAAGGCGATGAAGCGCATCAAGAAGATGGGCGGAATCAAGGGGCTGATGTCGATGTTCGGCAATGGCGGCGGCGCCGCTGGCGCCGGCATGGGCGGACAGGATGGCGGCCTCGCCGGCATGCCCGGTCTTCCCGACATGTCCCCCGGCGGGCTTCCACCTGATCTGGCAAATTTATTGAATAAGAAGAAATAGTCGTAACAATTTGAAGTTTTGTATTTTTAGAAAGGTTTTTTAACATGGCAGTAGCAATGAGAATGTCCCGGGGCGGATCCAAGAAACGTCCTTATTATAGAATCGTTATCGCTGACGTCCGCGCGCCACGCGACGGCAAGTTCATCGAACGGATCGGCAGCTACAACCCGCTGCTCGCAAAAGACGATGAAAAGCGCGTTGTTCTCGA
>CAJQNR010000076.1 GCA_905479715.1 uncultured Sphingorhabdus sp. | reverse complement strand
GATCAGGCCACGCTCTATCGCCCCGTACCAGCTCAGCTCCGGTACCTCTCCCTTCGCTCTTGGCCCGAGAACGCCGGCAACGACAAGATGTTCTTCCGCCCGGGTCATCGCGACATAAAGCAGCCGCCAATGTTCTTCCATCGCCACCTCGTCGGCATGCGCGGCATGTTCGGCCAATATGCCGACGCGCTCCGCCTTGCGGACCGGTACAACCGGATATTCCAGTTCGCGATCCGTGTGCTCACCCAGTTTTATCGTAAAGCCGCCGCTTTTCTTGCTCGCCGGATCGAAGGTTGCATTGGCCAGAATCACCAGCGGCGCCTGCAATCCCTTTGCGCCATGCACGGTCATCAGCCGCACTTCATTGCCGCCCTCGACCTGCTCTCGCTTGATTTCGACATCGCCCCGGTCAAACCAGTCGAGAAATCCCTGCAAGGTCGGGATATGATCGCGCTCGAAGGCCAGAGCCGTCGCCAGCAATTCGTCGAGCGGGTCCACCGCCGCGTGACTAAGCCGGGCCAGCAATTTGCGTCTGCCCTGCATCGGCCCGGATAATATCGTCTCGAGAAACTGATAGGGCGTGTTGAAATCGGCCATCGCCAGCAATTGCATCAGCGGCTTTATCTGCTCGGCCAAACCGTCTTGTCGGCGCAAATATTCCCAGAGGCTTTTCTCACCATTGGCCTTGCCGCGATGCCCCCGGGCCAGCAAATCCTCCTGGCTCCAGCCAAGCAGCGGCGAAACAGCCAAGCTGGCGAGATTGAGATCATCATGGGGCTGGAGAACGAAGCGGATGGCCGCCAGCAAGTCCTGCACCACCAGCGGCTGGTTGAGCCGGATTCGGTCGATCCCGGCCACCGGTACCTTCTCGGCAAACAGGCGGGCAACGATAAGCGCGCTCAACTCGTCACGCTTGCTCACCAATATCAGTATGTCCTTGGGTTGCAGCGCCCGATTTTCGCGATCCAGCCACAGCGGATTCTCTGGCGACAGCCATTGCTTGATCTGCACCGCCAATTGCTGGGCAAAGACCCTTTTCTCTTCGCTGGCCCAGGATTCCTCGTCCTCGTCTTCGCCGCCGCTAATATTGGCAATCGGTTTCCAGAGGGTGACGCTGCCGCTGGTGTCGGGATAGTTACTGCGATGTTCCGATATCCGGTTGGGCACCCCCAATTGCTCGTGACCAATCTGTTCCAGCGTCGCATCAACCACATCCAGAATTGGCGGCGTCGAACGGAAGCTGCGGTCCAGGGAAAGATCGCCAAAAGGCTGTTCCGATGCCTCGGCCAGCGCAAAAAATTCGGTTTGCGCATTGGCATAATTATGCGGACTGGTGCCCTGAAAGCCGAAGATTGCCTGTTTGAAATCACCGACCGTGAACAATGTCCGATGCCGTTCGGGCTCGACACCCATGCCGGCAAAAAACTCGCCAGCCAGCGCCCGGACGATATCCCATTGCGCGATATTGGTATCCTGCGCTTCGTCGATCAGGATATGATCGGTACGCTGGTCCAGTTTGTAGCGGATCCACGCCGCCATTTCACTTTTCTGCAAGAGCCGGGCGGTCATACGAATCATGTCGTCAAAATCGACCACGCCGTGCAGCCTCTTGGCGTCGGCATAGCGATGGGAAAAGGCACGACCGGCTTCCAGTGCGCCCGCGAACAGATCGGCATATTCGAACAGGACTGCTTTTTCGAGCAAGCCGTTGCTCCATTCGAACAGAGAACCGGCAATGAAATCATAATCCGGCAGGGCTTTTAACAGGCCCTTGGTTGGCTTGGGCGGTGCGCCGGTGGTCTTGGTGGCCCAGGCGAGATGAACATCAGCCAAGCCAGCAGCGCGTTCCTGCGGATTGAGGGTCAGCCAAAGACGGATCGCCAATTGCCGTTCCTGCTCCTTCTTGCCACCGAATTCCGCCATCGCATCGCGCAACAGGGTGATCGAGCGGAGATCAATCGCTTCGTCGCTGCAGCGATCCGCCAGCCATGACTGCGCATCGCCATCAATCGGCAATCCCAGCAGCCCCCGGACAAAAGGCAGCACCCCGGTAGCGAGATGTTCCATCGCATCGGCCTTGGCAGCGCAGGCCATCAGAAATTGTTCGGTCGCCTCTTCGCCCATCCGGACGCTCAGACGCTGGATAGCCTCGATAATCTGCGGACGCCCTGCCCGCTCTTCTTCGAGCAGAAGATCACCCAGAGCCTCGCGCGCCAATATCTTCTGGTCACGCGCTTCGATCGGTTTGAACATCGAGGCGATGCCGGCCTCTTCCGGAAAGGAGGCGAGTAGCGCCTGGCAAAATCCGTGAATCGTCATGATCCGCAAGCCGCCGCCCTGGGCATCGAGCACGCGAGCAAATAAGGTCCGCGCGCGGTCCCGGGTTTCCGGGCCGGTTGATGCGCCAATCGCGGCAAGATCATTGGCCAGCAGGGTATCGTCCATTCGCACCCAGGCGGCTAGCTGGCGGTTGATCCGTTCCGCCATTTCGGCCGCACCGGCCTTGGTGAATGTCAGGCACAATATATGCTCGGGATCGACTTTTTCCGTCAGCAGAAGCCGGAACACCCGCGCCGTCAATACCTGCGTCTTGCCGGTACCCGCCGAGGCGCTGAGCCAGATATTGGTGTCAGGCTCGACCGCGTCGATCTGCCGGTCCTTGAGCGGAAATATTCTTGGCTTGCCGCTACTCATGATCCGCCTTTGCAATGGGAGCGCGACCATACCATTCTTCCAGCCGCATCAGCTGGTCATAGTCGGCATAGCGGGCATATTCCGGATGCAGCTTGGCGGTCATCGGTTCCGTACCCGAGAGATATAGATCCGCCGCTTCGTTGAACCGCGCGACGGCATGGTCGACCATCGCATCCGCAGGAATGATATTGTCGCCCCGTCCTTTTGTCGGCGAGCGGACGTGGCCGAAATCATCGGTTCCGCCTTTTTTCGCGAGAGACCAATATTCGAAGGCTACCGCTTCGCCTTCTATGTCCTTGAAGCCTCCCAGCTCAGCGATGGCAGCGAGCAGGCCTAGCTGCAGATTATAGCCTTCGGCGACCGCCTTGTTGCTCGGCGCGCCGCCGGTCTTGTAATCGACAATGGCGAGGCCACCATCGGGCATCCGGTCAATACGGTCAGCGATGCCGGACAGTTCGATACCGGCGATTTCGGCCTTGCCGTAGATTTCCGATGCTATCGGTTCGCGGCCCGTCTTGCGGCCCTCCGCGAGTGTGTCGGCGATCCAGTCCAGACCTTCCAGCAGGCGCGGCGCCCACAGGCTGCGCATCAAAGGGTGCAAGCCGGGGTCCTGCAGAAATCTCTGCGCCCGCTCGCGCAGCGCCGTCGGGGCATAATTGTCCTGCTTGGCCCATTGTTCGAGAATGTCGTGGATGATGGTCCCGCGCCAGGCTGCACTCGGATCCGCATCGATCATGTCGAGCGCGGCAAGGCCCATGATCTTTTTGGCGTAAAATGAATAAGGATCGGCGATCAGACTGTCGACCTGGGTCACAGAAATAGGGATTTTGCGCTGTTCCGGGCTCGGCAAGGGTGCCGGGCGCAAATAAGGCGCGGGTTCGCTCTCCGGCTGGTCAATCGTAGACAGCCACGCGCGGGCCTGGGGATGCTCCTTCAGATTGTCACCACACATGCCTTTGAGCCGCAGCAGGAAGCGCGAGGCAATGGCCGGACCGGAATCATCGCGATGGGCGCGGGAGAGGATGACCTTCTTCGCCCCCATCGCACCGACCAGATCGTGCGCGGACAGCCCTATCTGCCGTTCCTGCGCCGGCAGGCCGAGTGATTTACGGATCATTGGCGCCAGCCAGGGATCGGGCGTAATCGCCTGCGGCCAGCTGCCCTCGTTGAGACCGCAGCAGATCACCAGTTCGGACTGTTGCAGACGCGCTTCGAGCAGTCCGTAAAGCGCGATCCGCGGATGGCCGCCATAGGGCGGGCGCACGGATATTTCCGACATCAATGTCTCGAAATAGCCGGGCAGTTCATTCGCCTTGATCCGGATAGGCCCCATTTCCGCTCGGATTTGCAGCTTGGCCAGCAGGTCGGCCAGTTCCCGCCCACCGGGGCCAGCCCAGATCGCGCCTTCCGTCAAGGTTTCGGCCAGCTGCCGCAGCTGGTCGAGAAGTTTCGGCCAGTCCAGCGGAGAAGCGAAGAGACTCTCCATTGGCTCGAACATCGGGCGAACCGTTTTCCACCAGGGAATGATCGCGTCGCGCAATGTCTTCGTCCGGTAATTATCGGCGTGCAACAGCGCATCGATGCCCGCCAGCCCCGGTGCCGGACGCGGGCCCCGCAGCAGCAGGTCGAGCTTGCGGACATGATCAAGCCATAAAAGCCGGTCTTCGCCGCGTTGCACCAGCGGATGTTTGAGCAAGGCGAGAAATTCTGCCGGGGGGAAACCGTCGGCGACCGCCGCCAGCAGGTTCAGGAAAAACACGCCCTCCGGCAGCTTCGCCAATGGCTGGCCGGCGGTATCGTCGACCTGAATGTCCCAGCGTTTCAGGTGCGCCGAAATCCGCGTCGCCAGAGACCGGTCCGGCGTGACGATCGCAATGCGCTGATCCTTGTCTTCCAGCGCTTCGCGGGCGAGTAGCGCGACAATCTGGGCTTCCTCGGCGCTGTTGCGCGCCTCGACCGTCTGCACCCCGGCGAGGCTGCGTTCGCCGCTTTCCAGCGTCTGCCAGCGCACCGTAAGCCTCGGGATCGCGAAGGCATTGCTCAGCGCTCGGCTGCGCTTGGCCAGCGCGCCGCTTTCGCCGGTGCGCGGCCAGCGCAGGATTTCGCCGCGCGCAATCGACATACGGTCGAGCAGCAATTTCATGTGATATTGCGGATGGGTTTCCTGCGCGCGCGGGGCATAGCCGCTGTCCGGATCCGGCTGGAACGGGCCGAGCAAATCCCATTCCTCGTCCGGCATGATAAGGTCGAGGTCGGGCAGAACCACCATGCCGGCCGGCATGAAAGAAATGGTTTCTAGGAAACGGGCGATGGCGGGCGCGGATGTGGTGATGCCGGCGGCGACAACAAAATGCGCCGGTGGCGTTTCTTTCCAGCGCTTTGCGATATGATCGAACAAGGCGTTGCGGCGCACCGCCTGATCCACCCGCTGCCATTTTTCCAGCTGCTGCCGCCATTTCTCGGCGATGATCAGGAAGAAGCGGTAGGAATCCTGCCAGTGGCTAGACAGATCCAGGCTCTCAGGCTCCGTCTTCATCAGATCGGACAGCGAAATTTCCTCGACGTTCAACTGGTCGAGCGTACTGGCGAACTCGCGCGCCAGCCGCAGCGCGTCTTTTGCCAATATGGCATCGTCGCGCAGCCGGATTTCTTTCTGGATCAATTGCGCCAGAGTGAGCAGACGATCCATCGGATCGACAGCCGCCGGAATATCCAGCGCCAGCTCCCCCGAATCGAGCGCGACGCCGATCGATTCATCCAGATCAAGATCGCCGATCACCGCCATTTGCGGCAATAGCAGCCCGTCTTCGCTCAGCCGGACGAACGCTTCCTGCAAGGCGCGCTGGGCCCGGTTGTTGGGTAATATGACGAGGCCGCGGGCGAGCCCGAAGGCATCCTTGGCAAAGCGGTCAATCAAGCCCTGCGCCAGCGCATCGGCAAATCCGCCGTGCGCGGCAATATTGTA
>CAJQNR010000075.1 GCA_905479715.1 uncultured Sphingorhabdus sp. | reverse complement strand
TCGGCAATCGAGCCGGGACGGAGGCCGTCGCCGAGGCTGTAGGCGATGTCATAGGCCTTCATGATCTCGGTGATGTCGTCGAAATGCTCGTAGAGGAAGCTTTCCTTGTGATGCGCGAGGCACCATTTCGCCATGATCGATCCGCCGCGGGAGACGATGCCGGTGACGCGCTTGGCCGCCATCGGGACGTAGGGCAGACGGACGCCGGCGTGGATGGTGAAATAGTCGACGCCCTGCTCGGCCTGCTCGATCAACGTGTCGCGGAAGATTTCCCAGGTCAGGTCCTCGGCAACGCCGCCGACTTTTTCCAGCGCCTGATAGATCGGCACGGTGCCGATCGGAACCGGACTGTTGCGGATGATCCATTCGCGGGTGTCGTGAATGTTGCGGCCGGTCGAGAGATCCATGACCGTGTCGGCGCCCCAGCGGATCGACCAGACCATCTTGTCGACTTCATTGGCGACATCGGACGCGACCGCACTATTGCCGATATTGGCGTTGATCTTGACGAGGAAATTGCGCCCGATGGCCATCGGTTCGCTTTCCGGGTGATTGATATTGTTCGGGATGATCGCGCGTCCTCGTGCAATCTCATCCCGCACAAACTCTGGAGTGACATAGTCGGGGATCGCCGCGCCAAAGCTTTCGCCGTCGCGCTTATATTCCTTGAGCCGCTCGCGCCCGAGATTTTCGCGCTCGGCGACATATTCCATTTCCGGGGTGATGATGCCCTGACGCGCATAATGCATCTGGGAGACGTTGGCGCCGGCTTTGGCGCGGAGCACCTTGCGCCGGACATTGGGAAAGGGATCGACGCCGCCGCTGCGGTCGGGGCCAAGCTGGCCATTGTCTTCCGGCTTGATTTCGCGCTGGTCGACCTCCTCGACATCGCCGCGCGCCCTGATCCACGGGCTGCGCAGCTCGTTGAGGCCGGTGGTGATATCGATCAGGGCTTCGGGGTCGGTATAGGGCCCGCTGGTGTCGTAGACGCGGATCGGTGCTTCGCCGCCTTCCAGCTGGATCTCGCGCATGGCGACGCGGATACCGCTGCCGCTATGGGCCGCAACATGGACTTTTTTCGAGCCGCTGATCGGGCCGGTGGTCACACCAATTTCGGTCTTTGCTGGAAGGTCAGCCATAAATAATATTGCTTTCTTTGGAGGTTAAACTTGAAGCCGGACAAGAGCGGCGAAAATCGCGGCGAAGCCGAAGATGATGGCAAAGATTGCCCAGGCGCGTGATCCGCTGGCCATCATGCGACCGGCAAGGCCCATGAACCAGTCGCCGAACGCGAGGATCAGAACACCTTCGACCACGATCCAGCCGCCGATGACGGTGATCAGGATCGACAGCCAGTCGGCCGGATTGAACGGATTGAAAAGATAGATGATCGCGCCGAGGCTCAGGACGACGATGCCGGTGACAAATTGCAGGCCGCTGCTGGTCTGGATTTCGCGAACCATCTTCGACCAGAAGCCCGGATTGCGAAATTCGCCAATGCCCGCTGCCAGTCCGTAAATCCCGAAAAACAGGGTGATCCACCCGGTGATATTGCCTGCACTGCCCATCGCGTCTCTCCTTCTGGCCTGATGGAGAAAGAGCGTGTCGGGGTTAACCGGATAACCGCTCCCTCCCTCCGCCGGTGAGCCCGCATCTGCGGGGCCGGATCAGGTTCTGCGGGTCGGGCGACGTTACGCGCCCCTCTCAGTCAAACGACTCCCCGGGGAATGGGGTGATGTTAGGACGAAGCGGCGAGCAGGTCCAGCGAAGTTTACCGACCGGGTTTTGATACATCCAGCCGCGAGCGCAATTGCGCCACTTCCGCTCTCAGCTGTTCAAGTTCAGCCGTCAGCGGTGTCACTGCCGCCGCGACCTCCGCTTCGGTGAAGCGCGGCGTGATATGTTGCGGACAATTCCAGTCGAAGCCGATCACGTCGATCACGAAAATCCGTTCGGGTACCGCCTCATAATCTGCGTCGACCAGCGATCTCACCAGTTCCGGATCCTGGTCCAGCGCGACGGTTTTCGCCCGGCCGAGAATCTTCAGGCGGCGTTGGTTGGGATAGTCCATCAGGAACAGCGAGACCCCTGGATCGGCCTGCAAATTGGCCGTGCTGATATATTGCTTGTTGCCGCGATAATCGGCGAATGCCAGACGATTGCCGCCCAGCATTCTGAGAAAACCGGCGGGGCCACCGCGATGCTGGACATAGGGCCATCCATCGGCGGTCACGCTGGCGATATAGAAACTGTCGCGCGCGGCGAGGAACATCGCTTCCTTCTTGCCGAGAAGGTCCGGACTGCCATTCCCGCCCTGCTCCATCCGTGCATAGACTGCTCGCGAACCGGCCTGCTCCTGCAGGGCGCGTGCGGCGTCGGTGAAGAGCGTCCGGATATAATTTTGCGCCATGGCCATTCCCTCGGTTGGCGCGGCCGGAAAGTCCGAGGGTCCATGGGTGGGGAAAGTGACTCTGCCGACCGCGCAGAACAGGAAATAGTCTATTGCGCCCTCAATGATAATATCATAATTTTGAACTTCACTATTTCATATCCGGTAATAATGATGGATCGATTGCAGACGCTTGAAATGTTTGTTTCCGTTGCCGACCAGGGCGGATTTGCGGCAGCGGCCAAGACGCTGAACGTGTCGCCGCCGACGGTCACCCGCGCAATCGGAGAGCTGGAAAGCCGATTGGGTGTTTCGCTGTTCCACCGCTCCACCCGTGCCGTGTCCCTGACCGACGACGGCGCAAGCTTTCTCCCCAGGGCGCGGCAAATTCTGACTGATATTCAGGACGCCGAACGGCGGGTCTCCGGCGCGCAGAGCGAACCACGGGGGCAGTTTTACGTCACCGCACCGGTGATGTTCGGACGGCTGCATGTCCTGCCGGTGATCGCCGACATGCTGGACCAATATGCGCAGCTTGATGTCCGGATGATGCTGATCGATCGCAATGTGCGGATGGTTGAAGAGGGTATCGACGTCGCCGTCCGGATCGGACCGCTTGCCGATAGCAGTCTGCTGGCGGTGCCGATCGGCTATATACGCAAGAAACTGGTAGCCAGCCCGGCCTATCTTGCCAGACACGGCTTTCCCGACAAACCGTCAGACCTATCGCGGCACCAGACCATCGGCACGACGGGCCCGCGCACCATGGCCGAATGGCGCCGGGATGGGAAAAGGATAAAAACCAAACCCCGCCTGCTGCTCAACACGCGGGATGCGGCGGTTGCAGCTGCAGAAGCCGGACTGGGAATAGCCAATTTGCTGAGCTATCAGGTGGAGGAGTCGATCCGGCAGGGAAAGTTGATTGAGCTGCTGAAACCGGTCGATCCTCTATTGTTGCCGGTCAACCTGTTGTTCGAAAGCGCGCGGCGCAGTTTGCCCGCCACCCGCATATTTATCGACGCGATGAAGAAGCGGGCAGCAGATCAGGGACTGGCGAGCGCGGAAAGCGCTCAGAATGTATAGCCGATCCCGATCGCGCCAAACCACTGGTCGGCGCTGCCGCGGATCGAGGTGACCGGCGACCGCTTCGGATCGCCAAGCATCCGCGAATAGCTGCCGAGAACAATCAGGCCGAAACCGCCATTGGTGATGTCGCCATCAAGATCGATCCCGGTGAGCACCGTCGCCCCGACATTTTTCCAGCCGCCGCCCGCGGCAAAGGTCGGCAGGCCACTGGCCACCGATCCGGCGGGTGAAATGCTGTAATAATAGTCGGCATAATCATCGTCGACATGTTCGGCGCTGATGGTCAGGCTGGATGCAACGCCGCGGCTGAGCGGGGTGAAATAGGTCAGGCTGGGATAGACAACCATGCCGTCATGGGCGCCCGCCACATCCCAGCGCAGATCAACCTGCGCGGTCAGCGAGTCATAGGGATTGAGCAGACGGTTGACCTGGACCCCGGCAAAAGGTCCCAGTTCGACCGCAACGTCAAGCTTGCCGAGAGAGCGAACCACGGGATCCTTGATCGAATTTTGGCGATCAAAACGCGCCCGCACGACCGGGCCAAAGATAAAGTCGACCTTTGCGCCTTGGCGATCGGGGATGACGTCAAAGGCAACGCCCGGACCGCGCGGCTGAAAATCAACGCCGCGGAAGCTGCCGAGAATGACCGGCAACGGCGAAATCGTGTAATCGTCCGATCCCTCGTAACTGGGAACAGCCGCCACCCCGATGCCGGCGGTGAGATAGTCACCATCGAAGACCGACTGTTCGACCGGCATGGGTGGTGGTGCATCCTGCGCCAGAAGCGGAGAAGCTATCCCGAGGCCGAGTGAGAACAAGGCAGTACGGCACAAGACATTCGCGTTTTTCAAGATAATTCCCCATTTGGTTGCACGCCCCTTAAACGCGCGAACCGCGTATCAGTTCCGCCCGCAGTCTAGTCCCCGCTCGCCCGTTTGGCAAAGCGCTTCTATTGCAACAGGCCCTGCGCAACCACATCCCGCAGCGCTTCAAAACATCGCTGATCCACTGCCACCCCTACTTCACCTTGCAAAATGGCCATCGCTTTTTCCGCTGACATTGCCGACCGATAGGGCCGGTCGGTGGTCAGCGCATCATAGATATCGGCGACCGTGATGATCCGCGATTCCATCGCGATACTGCGGTCGTCGAGACCAAGCGGATAACCCTTGCCGTCAAGCCGCTCATGATGGGATCCGGCAATCATCGCCATATCGCTCATCACCCCAATCTGGCCGAGTATATTGGTCGTATGCACCGCATGGTCTTGCATGACCTCCCATTCCCCGCTGTCCAGCTTGCCCGGTTTTTCGAGAATCTTGCTGCTTACGCCCAATTTCCCGACATCGTGCAAGATGGCAGCCCGGCGCAGCAGCCGGCGGCGATCTTCCTTCATCCCCATTTTGTCGGCGATCCTGTCGGCGATCATCCCGACGCGTTCGCTGTGGCCTGCGGTATAAGGGCTTTTGGCATCGATTACCCGACCAAAGGCAAAGCTGATGTCGTCGAGATAATCCTCATCCACGGTGACAAATTGCACGGCGGGTTCGAGGGCGAACAACTGCTCCGGCAGATCATCCAGCGCCAGTTCTTCCCAGAAGCCGCTGGCCTCGGACAGCTTTTCAAATATCGCGCAGAGCTCCGGATCAAGCCAGCTTCCTGCCCGGTCGCGAACTTCGGCAAGTGCGGCATCCTTACCCTTGGCCGAATAGAAGACATCGGCGACTTGCGCCAGCAAGGCGATCCGGCCGCCAAGATGGATATCGGTTCCGGCGATACCAAGCGGCAATCCGGACCCGTCCCAATGTTCGTCGAAATGGGCAATGGCCTCGGCGACATCCTCGGAAAAGCGCAATTGCCGCGCAATATCGGCACCGCGCGAACAGCGGGTTCCCATGATTTCGGTCATGATGGCGCCGACATTTTCGGCGAGATTGGCCAGGGCCTGATCACGGATTTCCGGATCGGCGTCGACACCGACGGCGGCGCCGACAAACGCTCCGAAATCTTCCGGTTGCGGGCCGATCAGCTTGAAATCATGCTTCAGAACGCGGTCGTCGCCGACAAACATCTCGCTCACCCGGGCGGCATTGCTGCTGCAGCCTAGATCCTTGAGCAGAACCGCATAATAAATATCCCGCAAGGCCTCGCCATTCAGTCCCAGCGCCTTCGCCACCTGCGTCCCGATCCAGCAGGCGCGGATACTGTGACCGGCGAGCTGCCCTTCGGTCAGATCCAGAGCATAGGAAAATGCCCCGAGAATTTCCGATAATCGCGATTGGCCGTCATGGTCGTTCTGCTTGAAACTAAATTGTCTGGATTGATACATATACGCCGCTCCTGAACTGTTGCGGCAAGATGCCAGCCGGAGTCCTAGCGAACGGTTAAATTTTGCCGGATTACAGGATATATTTCATGTGAACCGCATAATGTTCGCTGGTGGTACCAACGGTGAATTGCGCCGATTTGAATTTGGGCGGCCCCATGCGAATTTTCGGGTTGTTGGAGAAGCCAAAGCCCTCGCGTGGCAGGAACAGCCGCAAGTCCATCTTTCCATTGGCATTTTCGTCATGGACCAGCGCCACCGCATAGGTGCCGGGCTTCACGCCGGCAATTTTAATATGACCAGCCTTGCTGGCGGAAACCTTCAATTTGCGGGCGTTCCTGTCCTTGCTGCAATCGGGGAAATAATCGGGATCAGTACTCAGACAGACCAGCACATTGCCTTTTTCGGAGCGCAAGCCGGTGATCGCCAGATCGATCGACCCGGCAATCGCCGGTGCAGGCGCAACAGGAGCATCACTCGCCGCCGCGTTTGCGCCCGGCACCATGGTCAAAGCTGCCACCAGGATCGGCAAGCCCGATATCCGTGCCGCAGATTTTGTCCCAGAACCGAAAGTACAACCCATAATTACCTCTATATTTTTCATGATGCTTTTCATGATGAGTCGCGGTTATCAGCCCCCGGCCCAGTCGCCCGCGAACCAGCCAGCGTGGAAACATTTCCCAACCCATGTGATTGGATACGCCCATAACCGTCATCACCAGCAATACCAGCCCCAAAACGCCGACGTGAATCGGTATTGCGATGACCAGAGCCGGAATGACCACCGCGCCGCTTATCGCTTCCACCGGATGGAAACTCATCGCAGCCCAGGCGGTTGGCGGACGGCTGTCATGGTGGACCGCATGCGCGACCCGGAACCATTGCGGCCGGTGAAACAGCCGGTGGGTCCAGTAAAACCAGGTATCGTGGACGAAAAGATAGAGGAGAAAGGACACCGGCAAATACCATATCGGGTATATATCGAGATCGCTGTAAATCCTCGTCCAGCCGGCATTTTGCCAACCCCATGCGACAATCCCCGCAGGCATGCCATAGATAGCGGCGGACAGCAGCGACCAGCGGATTTCGCGGCTGATCTGGGGTTTCAGCCTGTCATATTGGCCCGGCCGGATACGGCCCGTCAGCCATGCGAAAAAACCGCTGCTCAACAGATAGCGCCCGCCGATGATCAGCGTCATGGCAAGAGCCGACAACAGGACAGGAAGCGCATGATCCATGGGGAGGGAATATGGTGCGGATCGTCGGGGAGCAAGGGATAAAGAACCGCCTACATGCTTTCAGACAGGCTTTCCCCAATCTGCAGCTTCGGCTAAGGCCGGTTGATGCCAACGCCAGCACATTCTTCCTGTCCTCCTGATCTGGCGATCGCTGGCGGCGGTTTGGCTGGGGGCCTGGTTGCGCTGGCGCTGAACCAATTGCGTCCGGAACTGAATATTCTGCTGATCGAGGCCGGTGATCATTTCGGCGGCAATCATATCTGGTCTTTTTTCGAAAGCGATATCGCGCCCGAGCACCGCTGGCTCGTCGACCCGCTGATCTCGCGCCAGTGGGACGGCTATGATGTGCATTTTCCCGAATATCGCCGCAGCCTGCACAATGGCTATTGCTCGATTGAATCGAAAAATCTCGACAAGCGACTGCGGACTTTGCTTCCCGCAAATTCGCTGAAAACGGGCATCAGGGTCGAACACACCGAAAACGGCATGGTCCTGTTGGCCGACGGCACGGAAATTCCGGCAGCGGCGGTGCTCGATGTGCGCGGCGGTGGCGATCTATCCGCGCTGGACACCGGCTGGCAGAAATTTTGCGGCCAGATGCTCAGGCTGAAAGCACCGCACGGACTGGACCGGCCAATTATCATGGATGCGACGGTCGAGCAGATTGACGGCTACCGGTTCGTCTACTGCCTGCCGTTCAGCGACACCGAGATTTTCGTCGAAGACACATATTATGCCGACACCGCCGACCTCGACAGCGCGGCCTGCCATATCCGGATTGCCGAATATGCCGCCGACCGGGGATGGGAAATCGATACCGTGCTGAGCGAGGAGAAAGGTCAGCTTCCGGTCCTCCATGGCGGCGACTTCGACGCCTTCTGGAAGGCCAATCCCGGGGTCGATGCCCGCGCCGGGGCAAGAGCGGCACTGATCCAGCCGATCACCAGCTATTCGCTGCCGATGGCGGTCAGGACCGCAATCATGATTGCCGCAATGCCGCAGATCGATCAGGACAGTCTCGACAAAAAAATGCGCAATCTGGCCACAGAACATTGGAAAAATGGTAAATTTTATCGCATGTTGTGCGCGATGATGTTCAAAGCGGCACAACCGGAAAAACGCTATCGCACGTTACAGCATACCTATGCCAAGGACGAGGAACTGATAAAGCGTTTCTATGCAGGGGAAACAACGATGCTCGACAAAATTGCGCTGCTTTCGGGCACACCGCCGGTTCCGATCAGCAAGGCCCTCCCGATCATGATGAAATTCCGATGAGCGACGTGACACAATCCAGCCTGTTCAAGAAAGCGGCGGTGATCGGGTCCGGCTTTGGCGGCCTTGCACTCGCCATCCGGCTACAGTCGGCCGGTATCCAGACAACGATATTGGAGAGCCGCGACAAGCCGGGTGGACGGGCCTATTACTGGGAGAAGGAAGGCTTTATCTTTGACGGCGGACCGACCGTCATCACCGACCCGGATTGCCTGTCGCAGCTCTGGGAGCTGACCGGCAACGATATGGCAAAGGATATCGAACTGATGCCGGTGTCGCCTTTCTACCGGCTCAACTGGCCGGACGGCACCAATTTCGATTATGTCAACGATCCGCAGGAGCTTTACGCCAATATCGCGGCAATCGAGCCGGAAGATGTCGAGGGCTACAAGAAATTTCTCGAATATAGCGGCGGGCTTTACGAAGAAGGCTATGTCAAGCTCGGCACCAAGGCGTTTCTCGATTTCAAGTCGATGATCAAGGCCGCCCCTGCCCTGATGAAATATCAGGCCTATCGTTCTGTTTATGCCAAGGTCTCCGGCTTCGTGAAGAACGAGAAGCTGCGCGAATTTCTGTCATTCCAGACATTGCTGGTCGGCGGCAATCCGATGAACACCAGCGCGATTTACGGCCTGATCCACAAGCTTGAACGGCTCGGTGGCGTCTGGTTTGCCAAGGGCGGGACCAATATGCTGGTTGCCGCGATGGTCAAGCATTTCGAACGGATTGGCGGGGTGATCCGGCTCAACGATCCGGTGACGAGCATCGACACAATCGGCGATCGCGCGTCGGGCGTAAGCTGCAAATCGGGCTGGAGCGAGCGGTTCGATGCGGTCGCCTCCAACGCCGATGTGATGCACAGCTACCGCGATCTGCTCGGGCACCAGCATCGCAGCGAAACGGTCACCGCCAAGCTCAAAAAGAAAAGCTATTCGCCCTCGCTTTTTGTCGTCCATTTCGGGATGAAAGGCAGCTGGCCGGGCATCCCGCACCATATGATCCTGTTTGGCCCGCGCTACAAAGGGCTGCTCGAGGATATTTACGACAATGGCGTGCTGCCCAGCGATTTCTCGCTTTATCTCCACCATCCGACGGTCACCGATCCGGAAATGGCACCCGAAGGCCATAGCACCTTCTATGTGCTGGCACCGGTGCCGCATCAGGGCAAGCTACCGATCGACTGGGATGAAATGGGGCCGATTTACAAGAAGCGCATTCTCGACGAGATCGGTCACCGGCTGATCCCCGATATCCACGACCGGATCATCACCAGCTTTCACTATACGCCGCAGGATTTCGGCAGCGACCTCAACGCCCATCTCGGCAGCGCCTTCAGTCTGGAACCCTTGCTCACCCAGAGCGCCTGGTTCCGGGTCCACAATCGCGACGATATCATCCACAATCTCTATTTTGTCGGCGCGGGCACGCATCCCGGCGCGGGCATTCCCGGCGTGGTCGGCAGCGCCAAGGCGACGGCCGAACTGATGCTGGAAGATCTGGCATGAAGCCTTCGCTGACTGGAGACCCAGCAAAGCCACGCCTCCCGGTCAAGAACCGCCCTTCGAAACGCTCAGGACCAACGGTAAAATAAAATGAACCGCACCAACCTCATTCTTTACGCCAAAAAGAGCATCGAGCGCGGATCGAAATCTTTCTCCCGGGCCTCGAAACTTTTCTCACGACAGACGCGCGAGCGCGCCTGGCTGCTCTATTGCTGGTGCCGCGCCTGTGATGATCTGGCCGACGGACAGGATAAAGGTCATGGCATGTCGGCAGTAGCAAATCCAGAAAAGACAATCGCGGTGATGCGGATGATGACACGGCGCGCCCATGGCGGCGAACAAACCGGAAATCCGCCCTTTGATGCCTTTGGTGTCGTCGCCCAGGAATGCGACATCCCGCTCTCGCTGGCCAGGGATATGATCGACGGTTTTGCACTGGATTCGCGGGGATGGCGACCGGAGACCGAGGACGATCTGTTGCAATATTGCTATCATGTGGCCGGCTCGGTCGGGTGCATGATGGCGATCGTGATGGGCATATCGTCGCGGGATCACGACACGCTCGACCGCGCCTGTGATCTGGGGCTGGCCTTCCAGCTTGCCAATATCGCCCGCGACATCGCCGAGGATGCCGCAGCAGGTCGCTGCTATTTGCCGCAGACCTGGCTCACCGACGCGGCCATTGATCCCGATGACGTCATGGCGCCGGACAGGCGGGACGCACTGATTTTGCTAGTCAACCGGCTGTGCGAACTGGCGGAAGACTATGAACATTCCGCACGCGTCGGGGCTTCCAGCCTGCCGTTCCGGTCCCGCTGGGCGGTGCTGGCCGCTGCCGGAATTTATGGTGATATCGGTCGGGCGATCCGCAAAAGCGACGGCAAATCGCTCGACCGGCGAATTTACACGTCGAAAGCCAAGAAACTGGCCTGGATCATGAGAGCTTTTGGCCAGACATTGGTTGCCGCCCCCGTGCGCGACCGTCAGGGATTGTGGACGAGAGAGCGTGTCGCCTAGGCGCTAGCGCCGTTTTCGTCGACATATGCCCTGGTCCGCTGCACGGCCTGATCGAATATATTTTTCGAACAGCAAAGAACGCCGAGCGCTTTGCCATGGGTGCCGTTATAGACCAGAGTTTCGCCCAGTGCATTGGTGACGCTGGCCCCCGCTTCGGTCGCAATAAGATGGGCAGCGGCAATATCCCATTCATGGCCCCAGCGCGTGGAAGCGACCACATCCGCGCGATCATCCGCAACCATCGCCATGCGCAGCGCGATACTGTTCGGCTTGGGCACCGCCGTAAAATTGAGCCCGGGTGGCAGCTCTTCGGCCGGGATGCGGCATCCGTCATATTGCCGGACCGAGCTGGCGATCAGGGATCTGCCATTCACTTCGCTGTAGCTGCCCGCCTTGGCGATCCAGACTTCCTCTGCCGCCGGAGCGACGAGTGTTCCGAAAACCGGCGAGTCATTCTGGACCAGAGCGACGGAAACGCACCAGCCGGGCTTGCCGGCAACAAAATCCTTGGTGCCGTCGATCGGATCGACCACCCAGGTCAACTCCTTGCCGGCCCCGCTCTGGTCAATATGGGTTTCTTCCGAAAGCCAGCCGGCTTCGGGCAGCAGTTTTTCGAGTTCGAGCCGCAAAAAATGGTCGACGGCTATGTCGGCGTCGCTGACTATCTGTCCCGGTGATTTTTCCCACGTCTTGTCGGCCTTTTTGCCAAGCTGCCAGTCGCGCATGGCAAGCGCTCCGCCCTCTTGGGCGATCGCAATAACCCTGTCGAAATCGATATCAGCCACCGGCCACCGTCATGCTGTCTGTCCGCAAGGTGGGAACATTGATGCTGTAGCGATATTCGAGATCATCGGCCGCAATCAGGCTCCTGTACATATCTTTCAGATTGCCAGCGATGGTGATTTCCGAGATCGGCGGTCCGATCTCGCCATCGGTGATCAGAAAACCGCCCGCGCCGCGGCTATAGTCGCCGGTCACCGGGTTGACCCCCATGCCGATCAGTTCGGTGATATAGACGCCGTGCTTGATATCCTTGATCAGTTCCGCCTTGCTGACCGAGCCATTGCCCATGTGCAGATTGGTGACGCTCACCCCGGGAGCCCCGCCGACCCCGCGCGAGGCATGTCCGGTCGGCTGCAATCCGAGTTGGCGGGCCGATGCGCTTTCCATCAGCCATTGGGTCAGACGCCCGTTGTCGATCAATTTGGTCTTTGCGGTCGGCAGACCTTCGCCGTCGAACGCTTTTGACCGAAGCCCGCGCTTGCGATGGGGGCAATCGATGATGTTCAGGGCGCTGTCAAACACCTGGGTGTCGAGCGCGTCGAGCAGAAAACTAGTTTTGCGGGCGATGGCACTGCCGGCAATCGCACCGACAAAATGGCCGAGCAGGCTGTTGCCGATACGCGGATCAAAGACGACGGGCATTGCACCGGACGCAAAGTCCACCGGATTGAGCCGTGAAACCGCTCTTTCTCCGGCTTCCTTGCCGATATTTTCGGGCTCTTCGAGATCTTCCAGAAAGCGCACGCTGTCGTAGGCATAGTCGCGTTCCATGCCATCGCCTTCGCCGGCGATGACGCTGGCGGACAGGCTATAGCCGCTGGTGGAATAAGCGCCGGAAAAGCCATGGCTGGTCGCCAGCGCAACAATGCTGCGTCCGGCACTGGCACCACCGCCTTCGCTGTTGGTGACGCCCTCGACCGATCGTGCGGCATCTTCGGCTTTTAACGCCAGTTCGCGCAACAATTCCGGATCGGGATCCTGACCATCATCGCCTTCGATCGGATGGGGCTCCGATTTCAGCAGCAATTCTTCGGGCGCGAGTCCGGCATATTCGTCTTCCGGCGCTTCCTTGGCCATATCGAGAGCGCGGCCGACCAGCGCAGACAGGATTTTCGGGTCCATATCCGAGGACGACACGGTTGCCGACCGCTTGCCGACAAACACCCGGAGGCCGATTTCTTCGCCCTCGGACCGCTCGACATCTTCGAGATTTCCGAGACGGATTTGCACCTGTGTTGCCGCATCGCAGACATAGATGGCATCCGCTGCGTCAGCACCGGCTTTTTTGGCTTGGGATATAAGGGCGTCGGCGCGATCCTGCGCTTCTGTAGGTTTTAGCATGCGTCGGACATAGGTGCGACACCCCGCAAGGTCAACGATGCGGTGTTAATCGGAAAAGAAACGATTGCAGACTCGCTAGCCCAATTTCTAGAATATTGTTCCGGCCGCTTTGATCAAACCGCAGAAGAAAATCGGCAGGCCCAATGCCAAAGCCCATAATATCACCTGATCAGTGCGGAATTTTGCAGCAAGGCTTTGCTCAGTCAAGCCGCGACTAGACATCACCTGCCAGCGCTTTTCAAAATTGCGGCAAAAGGGAATGATGATCGCGACGAGCACGATCAATCCGAAATAGGGCGCGATTGACATGCCCTTTGTTTCGATCAGCCCGAGCACGAAATATATTTGCATCATGGTATAGACCAACAACGCGGCCGCGCAATTGTTGCTCATTTTCTTATCCCAGCGAACACCGGCATTTTGTACATTCTGGCCTGCATGATTTTTGCGAGCCGTTTTTCGAGATGCTGCTGCGACCATTTTGTATCCCTTTAGAAGATCACCCGTATCCCTCGCCGTAAGTTTGCCTTCGTGCGATTGATGAATAACATTATACCTTTTTACCGTAAATGCAAAATCAGCGGTTTTCCAACATATTATTGCACATCCAGCCCGTTTCTCTTGCCAAAAATTACTGAATGAGACAGAATCAGTTTTGGAACGCAATTCAAATCCGGGGGCAATTACCATGACCACAAACCTTTCCGATCCGCTGAAGCTCCCCTGCGGTGCCGCGCTGCCCAACCGGCTTGGCAAAGCGGCCATGACCGAAGGCATGGCTACTCCGGACGGTGTTCCGACGGCAGAACTGGAACGGCTATACGGACTGTGGTCCGACGGCGGCGCAGGGATGCTGCTAAGCGGGAATATCCAGATCGACCGCGACCATCTCGAACGACCGGGCAATGTCGTGATCGACGGACCGGCGAATGACGACATGATGGCGGCATTGCGAAGCTGGACACAGGCGGCCACCCGCAATGGCAATCATTTCTGGGCCCAGATCAGCCATGCCGGCCGGCAGACACAAGCGAATGTCAACAAACACCCCAAGGCCCCGTCTGCCGTCAAGCTTGGCTTGCCGGGCGGACAATTTGGCGAACCGGTAGCACTGACAATCGGCGAGATCGAGGAACTGGTCGACCGCTTCGCGCTGGCTGCAAAAACCTGTCAGGCCGCTGGCTTCACCGGCGCGCAGATACACGCCGCCCATGGCTATTTGCTCAGCAGCTTCCTCAGCCCCCGGGCCAACCAGCGCAGTGACGAATATGGCGGCACACTGGAGAACCGGGCACGCTTCCTGCTCGCTGTGGTGGCAAAGACGCGCGCCGTCGTTGGTCCCGATTTCCCGATTTCGGTCAAGCTCAACAGCGCCGATTTCCAGAAAGGCGGGTTTAATTTTGACGACAGTTTGCAGGTGTTGAAATGGCTGGAGGATGCCGGTGTTGATCTGGTCGAAATTTCCGGCGGCACCTATGAACAGCCGGCGCTGATGGGTGCAGACGGAATCGAGGAGAAGGAGCAGCAAAATCTCGCCCCCTCGACCAAGGCGCGAGAGGCCTATTTTGTCGATTTTGCCAAAGCGATGCAGGATGCGGTCACCGTTCCGCTGATGGTCACCGGCGGGTTCCGGACCCGCGCAGCGATGAGATCCGCCCTGTCCAGCGGTGCCGCCGACCTTATCGGTCTGGGCCGTCCGATGTGCGTAATGACCGACGCACCCAAGCAATTATTGGAAGGTCTGGAAGAATTGCCACGCTATGAGGACGAACTCCATCTGATCCCCGAATGGCTTGGATTTCTCAAGAGTTTTCAGGTCGTCAAGGCGATCGACGGCTTTGCGACCATCTACTGGTTTTACGAACAGCTCGAGAATCTTGGCAAGAGCGGAAAGACCGATCCGAAGCTGAGCGTGTTCAAGGCCTTCCGCGCCGTCGAAGCCCGCAACAAGCGGATCTTGGCAGCGCGCAGCCCGCGCTGAACCCCGGCAGCAAAACCGCTGCCTAGATGTTGGTGCTCGTCGGGATCTGGCTTGGTTGCAGATAGACATAGGGATGCATCCGCTTCCGGTTGCGCGCGATGATCCGTTCCTCAACCGCTCTCAATCCCGCCTGAAAGCGCGCCAATGGTCCCTCGCTACCGGTGATGGCAGGGTCCTGGAACCAGCTTTCGTACGGAAAACGGTTGGTGCAATAATCACCGAGCGGGCGATAATAGACCGACCCGAGCAAAAACAGCGAGGACAATTGCTCCAGAGCCAGCGACATCGGCGGCATATAGTCCAGCCATTCGTCCTTATCATGATCCTTCTGCCCGGTCGGCGCGGCCGTCCACCCTGCCCCGGTCACCGCAGGCGCAAAGGTCATCATCGTGCGCTGCGGGAAGTTGACCGCCGCATGCTGCGCGCTCGCGGTGAAGATGATCATCGTGCAGACATCGACCAGCTGGGCGCGGGATGTAATCGGCCTGAACCCAATGATGTGGCCTTCCGAGGCAATTGATGTCGCCCATTGCGCCAGCTCCGTATCACCGGTGACCGCATCGTCGTCGGGATAATAGATATCGATATACTGACTGGTCCAGTCATGGATCGCGTCCCACACCAGCATGGCGTCGTCGCGATAGGGATAGTCGGGCAGTCTGGCCGGATCGGCGACCTTGCGCTCGGCAAAGTCCACCGGTGTCATTTTCCTGAAGAAATCAAAGGACAGGCGCGCCTTGACGGCGGCGAGCTGGCTTGACGTGATTGTACCACCAAAAAAGGCGTCGATCGGGCCACCGGCGTTGATCAGCGTCTCGACCGCCAGATTATTGATAAACAGGGTTCCCTCAAAATGCGGAACAAGCAAGGCCCAAAGCGGATGGACATTGGCAAGATTGCGGCGGGTCGCCACGGCAATCGCTTCGCTGACCAGATGGGTGCAGCCAAGATGGACAAAGAGTTCGTGATAGTTGCAGTCCGCGACCTGAACGACGAATTTCGCCATTTCCCAGCCCCATTTCTGCGATGCCGAGACCGACGGGGTCATCACCGGATAACGGCTGCTGTCCTGTCCGCACTGGATCGCCACCGGCTTGAGCGATGAGCCGCCAGGCGGTACCGCGAACAGCGCCATCGGGCGGTAGACATATTTCGCCTGACCTTGCCATACACCATCAACAAGAACGTCCAGCTCCTTGTAATCACACAGATATACCCGGCCTTCCGAAAGAGCTACAGACAGGGTGTCGCCGCTCATGACCGCTGCATATTGCGCGGCCGTGACCGGGAAATTGTCCGGGATCTCATCGATTCCCTGCAACAGCATCGGATTGGGACCAGCCACCCGCAGCCGGGCGAACTGGTCATCGTCCAGAAATGTATAGGCGATGCCCGGAGCCGGAATCGTCTGATAGAGATCACGATAGGCCTCGATCGAGCGCGTATCCGCCGCCTCTTCGGCCTTCAGGACATCAACGATCACCGTGATGATATCGCGCAACAGGCTGTCCTGCCCTTTCAGGGCCTCGATATCGGCGCCTTGCGTGGCCTGTTCAATATGGCTTTCGAGACTGGGGCCAGCATGGTCAAGCCGGTGCCTGTCCCGCAGGGCGTCCACCGCGGCCCTGATTTCATGACCATCTGCCAGCGCATCGTTGATGATCTTCCGTGCCGCTTCGTCGAGACCGGCCAATATCGGACGCAGCTGCACGGCTTCGATATTCTCGAGAATCTTCAGGCCCACTTCGAGGACCTTGAACCACCATTCGATCGATGGCTGATCATCCGAAGGGACTGTCGTAGCCAGCGGGACGCCCGGCAAGCTCGCCACTTCGCGGGTCCACTGATAGCGTGTCGACGTCACTGCAATCTGTTCGCGGCGCTGCTCACGCTGTTCCCGGCTGTCATTCTGCGGCAGGCTTGGATGGCGTGCAGCGCGCTTTACGTCCTCTCCCGCGATAGTGGCTTGCGGAACAATCGACGGTGCGTTTTCATAGGACATATCTGGTTCCTGAATTGTGTTTCAGAGAGAACAAGATAAACATTCGTGGTTAATTTCTTGTAAAGCGTCGCCGGAAATATCCGCTGCAAGCCGCCTGAAAGCTGGCTGTTACAATAAGATACCAGGTTTAACGCGGCCTTTACCATTTACCGCTAGTTACACGCCATGCAGTCCACGGTCCGACGATTTCTGGAAAGACTCATTCCGCCGATTCCGGAACCGGTGCGGGACGAATTTGCGATCTTGAGCGCCACCCGTCTGCAAAGCCAGTCGCGCGCGCTGTTTCTGGCGATGTTCCTGACAATCCCGTTCGTGCTTTACGCCTCCAGTGCCGGCGCGGATCTGCGGATTCGCTATGGCATACCGCTGGCGATGGCCAGTTGCTGCCTGATCGGCTTTATTTCGCTGATCAAGGATCGCAACGCTTCCGGCAGTCCCGATCTGGCGCGCAAATTTATCGCCGAATCCACCTTTTTTTCCGCTGCCATCTGCGTTCTGGTCAGCGTCTGGTGCGTGCTGAGCTGGGTCACGGCACCGGCTGAGTTGCGTCTATTCTATCCCTTCACCCTCGCCATGGGTTCGCTGACAACCATCTATACGCTCGCCACGATCCGGCTGGCGGCAATCCTCAACATCATCATCGGAATCGTTCCGATCACCATCATCCTGCTGCTGTCGGGCGATCCGGTCGGATGGTCGGCAGCGGGCAGCCTGATCATGGTTACAACCTTTCTGTTCCGGCTGATTTCGTCGCAGAATGACCAGTTCATCAACCTGCTGATGTTGCGGCATGAGATGCGTGATCTGGCGCATACCGATCCGCTGACCAATTTGTTCAACCGCCGGGCATTGGCCGAGCATCTCGAACGCCAGATTGCGACGGGGGTCGAACAGCGCGGATTTACTGTGGCCCTGATCGATCTCGACGGATTCAAACCGGTCAATGATCAATTTGGCCATTCGGTCGGCGACCAGCTGCTGATCCAGGTCGCCAGACGCTTGCAGCATGCCTGCGGGGAGAATGGCATTGTCGCCCGGATGGGGGGCGATGAATTTGCCATATTATTATCCCCGGAATCGACCATCTCCAGCTCCGCCTGCGCCGATCACATGCTGTCCGCCCTGGTGCCGCCGTGCGTGGTCGACGATCATGTCATCCGTATCCGGGCCAGTATCGGCATTGCCACCTGGCCGATCGACGGAGAGACGGCGAAAACCCTGTTCGAAACTGCAGACACCCAGCTTTATGCTGTCAAAAACTATACCGCCAAAACCCGGGCGCCGAAGCTCGCACAGGAAAAACAGGTGCGGTTCAAGTCGGGATAATCACGACCGGACGGGGCGCGCCTAGTCCAGTTCCTCTGCGCGCAGCGCTTTGCGGTCGAGCTTTCCGATCATCGTCTTGGGCAGGCTCTCCCGCACCACGACATCGACCACGCGCTCATGCTTGCCGAGTTGCGGATTGAGCCAGTCCTTGAGCTCTTCCCCGGTCACGGTCATGTCGGGATTGAGCGAAACAAAGGCCTTGGGACTTTCGCCGCGATAGGAGTCGGGTACACCGATCACCAGCGCCTCCTTCACCGCGTCATGCTTGTAGAGTATTTCCTCGACCTGACTCGGAAAAACCTTGAATCCGCCGACCGCGATCATGTCCTTGAGGCGGTCGACAATCTTGATATAGCCGTCTTCGTCGATGATCGCGACATCGCCGGTGCGCAGAAAGCCGTCGACAAACACCTCTTCATCTTCCTGCGGCAAGTTCCAATAGCCGTGCATCACCTGTGGACCGGAAAAGACCAGTTCGCCCGGTTCCCCGTCCGGGGCGGGCTGGGTCGGGTCAACCTTGTCGACCAGTTTCACAATCGTGCCCGGGACCGGCTGACCGATTGTCCCCGGTTTATTGAGCCCTGCATAGGGATTGGCGCTGACCACCCCGCAGCTTTCGGTCAGGCCATAGCCCTCGACCAGCTTTGCCCCGGTTGTGGCCTCGAATTTCCTCTTCAGTTCCATCGGCAAGGGGGCACCGCCCGAGACACAGACTTTCAGGGACGAGAAATTGGTCTTGTCGATATCGCCATGATCGAGCAGCGCCTGATACATGGTCGGCACGCCGGGCATCGCGGTAATCTTGGTACGGGTAATTGCTTTCAGTGTCTGCTTCGCATCGAACCGCGGCAGCATGACAATTTCACCGCCGCGTTCGACGGTGCGGTTAAGCACCGCGCTATTGGCGAAAACGTGGAAGAAGGGCAAAACCCCCATCACCCGATCGGCCTCGTCGAGAAAAGGATCGATACTGTTGATCTGTCTTGCGTTGGCGGTCAGGTTCTGATGACTGCACATTGCTCCCTTGGGCACGCCGGTGGTGCCGCCGGTATATTGCAACAGCGCAATATCCTTGTCCGGACGAATATTCGGCGCCTTGTAATTGCCGTCATTATTGGTCAGATCCGAAAAAATGGTGATCCGGTCATCTTCGGGTTGCGGGCTGTTCTCCTTGCGACGAAACAGGGAATAGAACAGCGCCTTGCCGGCCGGCAGCGCTCCGGCAATGCTGCCGACTACCAGCCGTTCGAGGCTAGATTGTTCAAGCACCTGGTAGGCCGTGGGGAAAACCGCAGTGGCCGAAAGCGTGAACAATATTCTTGTGCCGCTATCCTCCACCTGATGGCTGAGTTCTTCCACCGTATAGAGCGGCGAGAAATTAACGACCGTCGCCCCGATCGCCATCGCACCATAATAAGCGGTGACATAATGGGGCACGTTGGGCAGGAACAGGCCGATCCGGTCGCCTTTCTCGATGCCCATATCCTGAAGGCCCTTGGCCACGCGGGTGACACCGGCGGCAACTTCCGAATAGCTATATTTGCGGCCCATGAAATCGAGCAAATTGGCGTCGCCGCGGCGACCCGCCGAGCGGAAGAACATGCCGGGCATCGACAGGGGTGCATAAAACTGGTCCCATGGCGTGGGATGATTATAGCGTGATTTCCAGATCGGCTGCTGGTCAGGATATGTTTCGGTCATTGACATTTGTGTAAGTGAACACGGCTGAACTGACAATGAAAATCCCGCGGAAAATCCCGCAGAAAATTCCACGGATATTTGGCTCCCCATCCCCGTCTCCAAAGTGTAGGGGAGACGCCCATGTCTGAGTCGACCACCCCTCCTGCCGCAAAATCATCCCTGGTTTTCGTTTTTCTCGTCGTGCTGATCGACATGCTCGGCTTTGGCATCATCATGCCGGTACTGCCCAATCTGATCACGACCATCACCGGCGAACCACTCTCTCATGCAGCGGTCTATGCCGGCTGGCTGGCCTTCGCTTATGCCGCAATGCAATTTGTCTTCGGCCCGATCGTCGGCAATCTGTCGGACCGGTTTGGACGCCGCCCGGTTCTGCTCGGAGCGCTGGGCGGCTATGCCATCGCCTATGCCCTGATGGGATTTTCGTCCTCGCTGTTGTGGCTGTTTGCGGCTCGGATCATCGCCGGTGTCATGGGCGCCAGCTTCAGCACCGCTTATGCCTATATTGCCGATGTCTCTTCGGCCAAGCAACGTTCGCAGAATTTTGGCCTGATTGGCGCCGCCTTCGGCCTCGGGTTCATCTTTGGCCCTGCCATCGGTGGTGTATTGGGTGAATATGGGACCCGCCTGCCCTTTTTCGCGGCAAGCTTTTTGGCAATGATCAACCTGCTGTTCGGATTTTTCATGCTCCGGGAAAGCCTGCCGCCGGAAAAAAGACGCCCCTTCAATATTGCGCGCGCCAATGCCTTCGTGGCGCTCAAGGGGCTGCACGGCCAGAACAAGATCGTTTTCTGGTATGCTGCTGCGCTGACCGTCTGGATGACAGCCCATGTCGTCTATCCGATCATCTTCGCCTTTTACGCGATGGAAGCCTTTGGCTGGAGCGAATGGACGGTGGGAATGGCTCTCGCCTGTGTCGGGCTTAGCGCGGCCATTGTTCAGGGCCTGCTGATCCGGGTGCTGGTACCGCGCATTGGGGAACGCAATGCGGTCATCATCGGCGCATGCTCCATGATCTTCAGTTCCGTCATCTATGTCATCGCCGGCCCCGATCAGGGATGGCTGGTCTTTGTCGCTATTGCGGTCGGTGCGTTGCAGGGGCTGTTTCAGCCGTCGATCAATGGCCTGATGAGCAACGCCGTATCCGACGAAACGCAAGGCGAGCTGCAAGGCGCGGTGGCGAGTCTCCAGAGCATTGCATCGGTTGTCGGCCCGCCCATGTTTGCCGCGGTTTTCGCCGCCTTCACCGTGGCAGGCTCCGCCCATTATCTGCCCGGCGCGC